>JAKPAM010000049.1 GCA_029779435.1 Pseudomonadota bacterium
CATCCATTTCATTTGGCACAGAAGTTGCCGCACAGCCCACTAGGAGGCACGAGCGCCGCCGGTGGGCGGAGTGGCCGCGTCACCCGCTACTCACGCCGTCGGCGCATACGAAGCGATCTCGATCAGGCTTCCGTCCGGATCGCGGCAATAGACCGATTGCAGCGTGCCGCGCGCACCCTGCTTGGCGACCGGGCCTTCTTCGATCGCGATGCCGAGCTGCTGCAGATGCGCGACCACCTGCTCGGGGGGCGAGTCGGTCAGGAAGCAGACGTCGTCGCTGCCCGCCGCTTCGTGGTCGGCGGTGAACCAGTCGACCTTGTCGGCCGAGACCGGCCGCAGGTTGATCTTCTGGTGGCCGAACGACATCGACGTGCGCCGCACCTTGCCCTGGCCGGGGTCGAAGTCCTGGCGCGTCATGCCAAGCACGCGCGCGTACCACTCGGCGGCGCGATCGACGTCGGTGACGTTGATGACGAGATGATCGATCGATTGAATGTGGACGGGCATGGGGCGATCCGGGAAGGGAGGTCGTTATTCTGGCACGACAGCGGATGAGGTCGTCACGGCCCGAACGGGCGTGCGCGTCGCTTCATCCTGCCGACCCGCCCGGCTCGAATGCCCGGCGATCACGGCCACCCGGCGCCCGGCACCTCGACCGTCGTCGCCCACAACTGCGCCTCGCGCACGGGCGCGCGCCCGCTTGGGTGGGAGTCGGGCGCGACGCAGATGAACAGCGTGCGGCGATCGTCGCCGCCGAGCATGCAGGCGAACACGCCCATCGGATCGGTGGAGATCGATGCGAGGATCCGGCCGCCCGGTGCCACGCGGATCACGCGCCGACCTGCCGCGTCGGCGCACCACACGCAACCTTCGGCGTCGAGCGCGGCGCCATCGGGCGCGACGGCGCGTCGTCCGAGCGCCGACGGCGCGACGCCCAGCGGCGGCAACTCGCCGAACACCGCCCAATCGCGGCGTGGGCCGAGCCGGCCGTCGGCGCCGATGTCGAAGGCCGAGATCCGGTTGCCGAACGATTCCCCGACGATCAGCGTGCGGCCGTCGGGTGTGATCATCGAGCCGTTCGGAAAGTACAGCCCGTCGGCGGCCACGCTGGCGTTGCCGTCGGGCTGCACGCAGGCGAGCGCGGCCGTCGCGATCGGCCCGTCGTTCATCAGGTCGAAGCCGAAGTTGCCGACCCACGCGCGTCCTTGCGCATCGACGACCATGTCGTTGCACAGTCCGGTCGCGATGCCGCTCAGGTCCGCGTGCATGACGAGGCGGCCGTCGGGTTCGCGGCGCAGCACGCGGCGATCCTTCATCGAGACGACCAGCAGGCGGCCATCGGGCAGCCAGCCCAGGCCCGACGGCTGCTCCGGTACTTCGCACTCGGTCGTCGCATCGCCGCCGTCGGCGTCGATCGACAGCACGCGGTGCGTGTAGAAGTCGGAGAACCACAGGCGGCCCTCGTGCCAGCGCGGCCCTTCGAGAAAAGTGAAACCCGTGGCGATGGTGCGCAGCGGCGTGTCGGTCATGGCAGGGCGCTCGAAATGGGGGATGGGCCGATCAATATACGTCGCGCAAGCGGACGGCGCCGCACGACTTGTCATAATGAGCGAGATCCCTGCCCGCTAAGATGGCGCTCGCGAATGGCGCTCATAACCAAAATCAGGAGACATCCGACATGGCCATGCCGCCGATCACGCTGAACGGCACGATCCGTTACAGCACGCTCGTCCTGTGCGGAGTGGCGCTGGCGCTGAGCCTGTTCACGATGCTCGCCTTCGGACGCGGCCTGCCGTGGTTCCTGCTGTTCGGCGCGCTGGTGGCGCTGGGCGTGTACGACTTGCGACAGACGCGCCACGCCATCCTTCGCAACTACCCGATCCTGGGACACCTGCGCTTCGCGCAGGAATTCATCCGCCCCGAGATTCGCCAGTACTTCATCGAAGGCGACATGGAGGCGCAGCCTTTCTCGCGCGCGCAGCGTTCGGTCGTGTACCAGCGCGCCAAGGGCATGCCCGACAACCGCCCGTTCGGTACGCAGCTCGACGTGGGGGCGCACGGCTACGAGTGGATCAACCACTCGATGCACCCGACCCGGATCGAATCGCACGACTTCCGCCTGTGGATCGGCGGACGGCCCGATGCGCCGAACCCCGGCGTATCGCCGTGCACGCAGCCTTATAGCGCCAGCGTGTTCAACATCTCGGCCATGAGCTTCGGCGCGCTGTCGGCCAACGCCGTGCTGGCGCTGAACCAGGGCGCCAAGATGGGCAGCTTCGCGCACGATACGGGCGAAGGCTCGATCAGCCAGTACCACCGCGTGCACGGCGGCGACCTGATCTGGGAAATCGGCTCGGGTTATTTCGGCTGCCGCAACGCCGATGGCACGTTCAGCCCCGAGCGCTTCACCGAGCAGGCGCGTGATCCGCAGGTCAAGATGATCGAGATCAAGCTCAGCCAGGGCGCCAAGCCGGGTCATGGCGGTGTGCTGCCGGGCGCCAAGGTCACGCCCGAGATCGCCGCCGCGCGCGGCGTGCCGGTCGGGGTCGAATGCATCTCGCCTTCGGCGCACAGCGCGTTCTCCACGCCGGTCGAGCTGCTTCGATTCGTGGCGCGCTTGCGCGAGCTGTCGGGCGGCAAGCCGACCGGCTTCAAGCTATGCATCGGCCATCCGTGGGAATGGTTCGGCATCGTCAAGGCGATGCTGGAAACGGACATCACGCCCGACTTCATCATCATCGACGGCGCCGAGGGCGGCACCGGCGCGGCGCCCGTGGAGTTCACCGACCATGTCGGTACGCCGCTGCAGGAGGGCCTGCGCCTGGCGCATAACACACTGCGCGGCGTGAACCTGCGCGAGCGCATCAAGCTAGGCTGCGCCGGCAAGGTCATCACGTCGTTCGACATCGCGCGCATGCTGGCGCTCGGTGCCGATTGGTGCAACGCGGCGCGCGGCTTCATGATGGCGATCGGCTGCCTGCAGGCGCAGACTTGTCACACCGGCCACTGTCCCACCGGGGTGACCACGCAGGATCCGATCCGCCAGCGCGCGCTGGTGGTGGCCGACAAGGCGCCGCGCGTCGCGCAGTTCCACGCCAACACGCTGCATGCGCTCAAGGAACTGCTGCAGGCTGCCGGCCTGACGCACCCGGACCAGGTGACTTCGCACCACATCGTGCGCCGCATCGACGATACGGAAGTCAGGCAGTTGTCGGTGCTGCTGCCGTCGACACCACGCGGTGCGCTGTTGCGCGACTTGGCGTCGCTGCCCACGGTGTTCCGTCTGTTCTGGCCGCTGGCCAGCGCGCACAGTTTCGCGCCGCAGGTGCCCGAGCCCGGCGAGCAGGACGCGGCGCACGACGTGGCCCAGCAGCTGCTCGATGCATCGCCGCCCGAACCCGCGCCGATCGACACGGTAACGCCGGCGCAGGCGCACCGCCCCGAGGCTCTGCCCGCGTCGGCCACGCAGGTACCGGCGAGCTGGCGCGCGTCCGACCCCGTGCAAGGCGACGGCGCGACCGGCTAGGGCCTGTTGTCTTAGCGGGCCCTGATCAATACACGTCGCGCCGGTAGCGGCCCGCATCGCGCAGCGCCTCGACGCGGTCCGATCCCAACGCATCGCGCAGCACCTGGTCGACGCCGCCGGCCATGCCGACCGCGCTGCCGCAGACGTAGATCGCCGCATCCGCATCGATCGCCTCGCGCAAGCGCTGCTGCTGCGAGGCGAGCCGGTGCTGCACGTACTCGCGGTCCGACGCACCGCGCGAGAACACGCGATCGGCATGAGCCAGCGTGCCATCGGCCAGCCAGCCCTCGATCAGCGCATGGGCCGGCCGATCGTGCACTGGATCGCGTTCGCCGAAGATCAGCCAGTGGCCGCGGCCGCCTTCGCGCCGCGCCTGCCGGATCAGTGCCAGCAGGCCGGCGATCCCGCTGCCGTTGCCGATCAGGATCAGCGGCCGCCGCTCGTTGCCGTCCAGGCGGAAATTGCGGTTCGCGCGCAAGGCGACGTCGAGGCGCGTCGAGGCGTCCGCCGGCATCGCGTCGGCATCATCGGCTTCGCCGTGGGCGTCGGACACCGCGCACCCTTCGGTCAGCAGGCCCGAGCACAGGCCCAGCGTGCCGTCCGGATGGCGTTCCTGGCGCACGATCAGTTCGAGGCCGCCATCGTCGGGCAGGCTCGCGATCGAGTACTCGCGCGGATGGGCCGGATCGTCGGGGTGACGCACGAGCGCCAGATCACCGGCGTGCCATTGCGGCAGCCGGCGATCGCCACCGGGGGTAAGTACCACGCGGTACAGCGGGTGCTCGGGCTCGGCTGGGTTCACGCGTTCGCGCACGGTGATGCGCCACGGTTCGAACGTCGGGCGCACCAATGCCGACGCGACGTCCGGGATGGGTTCGGTGCCGGCATCCGCGCCGAAACCCTCCATGGCGCCGATGCCGCCGTTGCCTTCGCGATCGGCCGTCGCGGGACCGAGGGCCGTCACCGCGGCCTGCCAGCGTTGCAGCGCGGACGCATCCTGGTTGTCGACTTCGATCGTCTCGAACAACGCGCGGCCGCCCCGCTCGCCGAGCCAGTTCGCCAATTGGTGGCCGAACGCGCAGAAGTTCGCATACTGCCGATCGCCCAACGCCAGCACCGCGTACGACAGCGCATCCAGCCGCGACGCGCTGCCGAGCAGCCGGCCGACGAAGCTGCTGGCATTGTCCGGCGGATCGCCTTCGCCATACGTGCTGACGATGAACAGCGCGGTGCCGCCGGCATGCAGGCGTTCGACCGTCAACTCGGCGGCGGGTAACAACTGCACCGGCGCGCCCAGCGCGCGCAGTACCCGGGCGCTGTGCCACGCCAGCGTTTCGGCGGTGCCGGTCTGGCTCGCATAGCTGACCAGGACGGGGGCCGGGCGGTTCGCGCCGGGGTGGTCGCCCGGGCCGGCCGCGTGGGTGGCCTCGGGGGCCAGCGCCGCGCGTTGTTCCCGTTCGTGGCGCAGGCGGCGGCGTTCGCGGGCGATCGTGCCCGCGCACAGCGCGAGCCAGGCGATCGCCGATACGGCAGCGGCGGTCAGGCGCAGCGGCCCGGCCTCGATCAGATGGTCGACGATCATGGGCGCCGGCCGGCCGTGCACGAAGGGCACGGCGGGATCTGGGTCGTGCGGATCACTCGTGCGAACTCAGCGTGAGGAACGCGGGCGTGGGCTTGACGCGGATCACCTCGCGCCGGGGATGCCGCGGATCGATCGGATCGCGCAGCAGGAACAGCGCCGCCAGGCCGCGCCGCTCCGCGTAGGAGAAGCCCTCGTCGGCGCCCATCACCGTCAGCGCCGTGGCCAGCGCGTCGGCGTGCAGGCAATCGGCATGGACGACGGTGACCGAGGCGATGCCGCTGTCGACCGGCCGCCCGTCGCGTGGATCGATCGTGTGCGCATAGCGTTGGCCGTCATGGTCGAAATAGCGCAGGTAGTCGCCCGACGTGGCGACGGCCTGGTCGCGCAGCGCGATCGTGATGCCGGTCGGCGGGGCATCGGCACCCACGCCCTGCACAGCGACACGCCACGGCCGTCCGTCCGGACGGTTTCCGGACGCGCGCAGTTCGCCGCCGATTTCGACCAGGTGATCGCGCAGGCCCAGATCCGAGAGTCGCGCGCCGAGCAGATCGACCGCATGGCCTTTGGCGATGCCCGACAGGTCCAGCCGGACGCCACCGGCCTGGACCAGCGTGCGCGTGACTGCATCGAATCGCAGACGCCGCCAGCCGGTCGCCGGACGCGCGGCATCGATCGCTTCGGCCGCCGGGGGATGATCGAGCCGTTCGCCCGCGCCGAATCCCCACAGGTCGACCAGCGCGCCCAGCGACGGATCGAAGGCGCCGTCGGTTTCGCGCGCGATCGCGATCGCCGCTTCGATGACGGCGGCGAACGCATCGGGCAGGACGTGCGCGCTGCCCGGCTCGGCGCGGTTGAACCGGCTGAGCAGAGAATCGGGTCGCCAATGGCTGACCTGCGCGACATAGTCGTCGAGCGTGTGCTCCAGCGCCGACACCAGCCCCGGCAGCGCCGGTGCGTCGCCCGGCAGCCGGACCGACCAGGTCGTGCCCATCGTTTCGCCGCGCAGCGTCGACAGCCGCGACGCCTGGCGATAGGCGACCCGCGCGGCGCCGTCCGCGCTGGGGGCGTACGACACGTTGCCGGGCACGGAGCCGGACGGCGGCCTCGATGTCACTTGGGCATCACTTCCAGCGTGGCGGCGTAGCTGAGCCGGCGTTCGCGCGCCTGCTTGACCGAGGTCTTGTCGTCGCTGGTATCGGTGTCGAGCCAGTACATGCCCGGGCCCGGCCATTTGACGACGAACTTGCCGTTGGCATCGGTCTTGTACTTGGCCTCTTCGGGCTTGTCGCGATAGCGGACGCCACCGGGCGTGACGGTGACTTCGAGACCGTTGGCGGGCTTGCCATCGACCAGCAGCTGGAACGTGGCGGCCTCGTCGGCGACGAGGTCGTTCGGGTGCGTCAGCGGCACCAGCTCGAGGCCGCGTCCGGTCGGCTTCAGGACGGCATCGGTCGGCTTGCGCACGGTCACGAAGGTTTCGAGCCGGCTGCTGGTCTCGTTGACCTGCAGGTCCTGCGCGTTCGCCGGCACTTCGGTCGCGAAGCGTTCGGCCGTGCCGCGCCAGCGCTTGGGCGCGCCGTTTTCCTTCCATGACGCGGATACGCCGCCGCGCGCGATCGCGATCTTGTACGTGCCGTCCTTGTCGAGGTTGGCGTCGAAGGTCGTGCGCAGCTTGCCCCGCGAGACATTCTCGGGCTTGGACGTTTCGCCGCCGGGCGCGTGGATCAGCAGTTCGTCGATGCCCAGCGCCACGTGGTTGAAGTAGAACAGGTCGTTGGATACCGCCGCGTCCACCGTTATCCATTGCGGGGCCGACAGGATCGTCGACGAGGGCAGCAGCCAGACGTTGTGCGCGTGCGCCGCCGGGCCGGCCAGCACGCCGGCGACCGACAGCGCCAGGCCGGCCAGCAACCGGCGGGCGCCGACCGTACGCGATGAGGGGCGCGAGGATGCGCGGGGAGCGGCGCCAGGGGCGGCGGGCGAAGGATAGGCGGAGGCCTGGGCGAAGCGAAGAAGTCTGGACATCGTGTCTCCGGTAGGGAAATCGAAGGAAGTGATCGGTCGGCACCCGGTGGATCACCGGGCGACGAGAGCACGGCGGCCGGCCGGGGCGGATGGCAGGCCCGGGATGGCCGGGGTCGGCGCGGCCCGCGTCAGGGCGGCCCGCGTCAGGGTGTCGTCTGCAGCGTCAATTCGCCGAGTTCGACCTCGCCTCGGGCGCTGGCCGACTGGGCTTGCTGCGGCGGCCAGTCGAACGGCAGGTAGACGACCTCGCGGCCACCGACCTCGCGCGCCGATTCGACGGCGAGCCGGTACTGGCCGGGCGCGAGATCCTTCAACGGTGCGCTGGCGCCGTCGAACTTCAGCGCATGCTTGCCCGGTGCGCGGGTCGCGCTGGTCAGTCCGTCGATCGGCAGCGTCAGCCCGCGACCGCTGCGGCGCCACCATTGGCGAAGATCCTTCAGCCACTTCGTGCCTTCGTTGTTGCGCAGCTTGCCGTCGTACCAGACCGCCAGGTTGCCGGCGACGGCATCCTTTCCCTCGATCCAGATGGCGACGTACGGGCGATGGTATTCGGCGACGTTCAGCCGGGGGATCTCGACGCTGAGGGAAAGATCGGCGGCCAGGGCCGCGGGCGCTGCGAACGCCGACGCGAGCGCCAGGCTCAGCACGGTGGGAGAGAATCGCGAACGGGTGATGGGCATGATGGTCGGGGGGACTAAGGAAGGGGATCAATGAACGAAGAGCAGCAACAGCAGCAGCGGCAGCACCAATCCCAGGCCGGCGATCGGCCAGGTCGCGGGCCGGCTGGCGGCGTGCATCTTCAGGATCAGCAGACCGGTGGCCGCGAAGGCCACGCAGGCGAACGCGAACACGTCGATGAACAACTGCCAGACGTCGCCGGTGTGACGGCCCTTGTGCAGATCGTTGAACCACGAGATCCAGCCCCGGTCGGTCAGTTCATACTCGACGTCGCCGTCGTCGGGCTGGATCCGCAGCCACGCATCGCCGCCCGGCCGGGGCAGCGGCACGTAGACCTCGTCGGCCGACCATTCGGCCGGCTTGCCGGCGATGCCGATGCCGAACTGCGATCGCACCCAGGCGCTGACCTCGGGCGGCAGCGGCGCGTCGCCGTGGGACGGGCGGGCGGTCAACAGGCCGCGCAGCGCGTCGGGCAGCGTCGCCTGCCGGGTGGTGACCTTCGGCGCGCCTTCGATGCTGGCCGCGTGGTTGAGCGTGAAGCCGGTCACGCTGAACAGCAGCATCGCGACGAGGCTGAACGCGGCGCTGATCCAGTGCCATTGATGCAGGCGCCTGAGCCAGCGCGCGCGGGCGGGGCTGGCGGCGACCGGCCGGCGAGGGGCTTCGGTGAGCGTGCGTTGAGGGGCGCTGGACATACAGCATCATTAATGAGAATCAGTCCCATTATATAGGTTGACCGCGCCGAGCAGGGCCGGTCACCCGCTCCGCGCGGGGAACCGTCCGGCAACGACATCGCGATCGGGCCGGTGCTGCCCGGGGCCGCTCGCTCGACGAATAGCGAAGGGCGTCGGGTAAGCGCCGTTCGTCGGCTCCGGCAAATCGGCCGGACCGGCTCGATTGACCGTTCCGCTTCGCGCTCGATAGCCTGGGGATCGTTCCGTTCCGCTCCGAATTGCCGGCGCTCCGCGCCCCGAGTGAAACGTCGATCGTCCCCGCACGACGGTCCGCTGCCCGCGGGCGTCGTCCGCAATCCTTCGGCTATCGAATGGCAGCAGATTTCTCTCGTTCGCCGCCCGGTCGATCGACCGATGGCGAAGCCTCGCCCGTTCAGGACGTTCCGGCCGATCCGCTGACGCGCGCCGCGCTGATCAAGGATTGCCGGGAGTACCTGGTGACGCGGTTGAGCGAGGTCGTGTCGGACGCGCTCACGCGGATCGCCGACGAACTGACGGACAGCGCGCTGCGTTCGCTGAACCGGTATGAACAGCAGGCGATGATGGAAGCGGTGGCGCTCGTGCGCAGCCATCGCGAGCAGATGGCCGCGACGTTCCGCGCGGCGTTCATCGACTGCTTCGAACGTCGTGCGCGCGGCCTGCCGCAGGCGTCGGCGCCCGTGCACGACGGCGAGCTGAGCCTGATCGACGATTCGGTGCTGTCCGGCAAGCTCAACGTCGACCGTCTCGTGCATCGCTCGCGCAGCCGGCTCGACGCGGACGAGGTGCTGGGCATGCGCGCGAGGCTGGCGGCGCTGCTCCAGCGCGAATGGTTCGACGAGAACGAACATCCGGCGGCGCCCGAGGCCGTCTACGAGGCACTCAGGCAGGCCGTGTCCGCGTGGTCGGGAGAACCGGCCGTGCAGGCCGCGGTGCTCGACGCGTTCGAGCCCCATGTGACCGCGCAGTTGAACCAGGTCTACCACCAGGCCAACGAACGCCTGCGGATGCATCAGGTGATGCCGCGGATACGCCGCCCGGTGCTGCGGGCCCGTCCTGCCGACGGGCGTGCGCCGCGTGCCGGCACGGTCGGCGATGCGCCGGCCGACGCGACCGCCGGGATCGCGTCCGGTGCGGGCGCCGCGGGGCGGGGAGTTTCGCCGGCGGCGGCCGCGATGATGGCGGCGGGCATGGCGCCCGGAGGGGCTGGGGGCGGAGGGATGGGGCAGGCCGGCGATGCCGGTGGCGCCGCGATCCCCGATGCGATCCGGTTCTGGCAGTCGTCGCTGGAACAGTTGGGCCTGGGCGTGCCCGCGGCGCGCGATGCCGTCGCGCGGATGCTGACCGATCCGGACAGCTTCGGCGTCGCCGACCTGCCTCTGCCGGCCGCGCAACCGCCGTTGCTGCAGTCGTTGTCGGGCCTGCAGTCGTCCGACACGATCGTCGGCGTCGCGGGGATGCCGTCAGGGCGCCTGGGCGCACAACTGGCCGCGCAGGTCTCGGACCGGGCGCGGGACCAGGGGTCGCCGCTGGATCAGTTGACCGTCGAGTTCGTGTCGATGGTCTTCGACTACATCTATGCCGATTCCCGGCTCGGCGACCTGGTCAAGCATCAATTGCTGCGGCTGCAGGTCGTCGCGGTCAAGGCCGCGCTGATCGATCGCAGTTTCTTCGCGCGTCGCGCGCATCCGATGCGTCAGTTGATCGATCGCATCACCGAGATGGCGACCGATCCGGACGTCGATTTTTCGGCGGGCGCGCCATTGTCCAGCGGGCTGGCCGAGTTGATCGGCTGGATCCTGGCCACGTTCGATCAGGATCTGGCGACGTTCGACGAGGCGCTGCGGCGCCTGGCGGATCTGGGCGAGCAGGAACAGCAGCGCCGCGCCGCGCAGATCGCCGAGCTGACGCGCGAGGCCGAGCGTGCCGAGCACCGGGCGCAGGAAGTCGCACGCGCGCAGCGACAGTTGCAGCAACGCTGTGACGAATCGACACCGGCCTTTCTCAAGCAGTTCCTCGGTGACTGGTGGGCGCTGGTGATCGCCGAGCTGACGGTCATCGAGCCGACTCCCGAACGCGTGTCCGTCGCCGAGGCGATGCAGGTCGCCGAAGCGCTGATCTGGAGCGTGGCCCCCAAGCTGGCCGACGAGGTCAGCCGGTTGGCGGTGATGCTGCCGCGGATCCTGCAGGGGCTCGGTCGCGGCTTGTCGGTGATCGCGATGCCCGAGGCGCCGCGCAAGGCGTTCTTCAACGAACTGCTGCGCGTGCATACGGACGCGATCGCGTCGGCCAAGTCCGCACCGGTGCAGCGCGTCGCGGTCTTCAACGCGACCGCGCGGGTACGGATGCGCAGCGACGGCGAATTGCAGTTCCAGCCGACGCGCACGTTCGAGCCGACGATCACGCGGCCGTCCGAAGTGCTCGAACCGGCGCCCCTCGCGCAGGCACGCGGCCGGCTGGCCGGCCAGGTACAACGCGGCGACCGTCTCGAGATCGACGACGATGACGGCCAGACGCTGCGCTTCAAGCTCGCGTGGATCAGTCCGTCGCAAAAGCTCTATGTACTGAGCCGCCACCCGGGCGACGCGCGTTCGCTCGATGCGGTCGCCTTCGCGAGATTGTTCGAATCCGGACGCGCGCGGGTCATCGAGCGGCATAGCGCCACCGACACCGCGATCCGGATGGCCGCGGCCAGCGCGGCATTGCCCCGCGCTTCGTCCGCGGATGCGATGCCCGGCGCCGGGGTTCGCGCGGGCACTATGCCGGCCGAGGCCTCGGCCGGCGGTGACGCGGTGCTCGCCAGCCGCGCATAAGTCCGTATTCCGCGAACGGGTGGCGCGGGGGCTCGGCCGATGCTTGGATCACCCGAGCTTTGGCATTAGCATTGCCCGCATGCCGACGACCTTTCGATCGCTTCGTCCCGTCTCGCGGTGGCTGGCCGCACTGTCGACTTCGCTGCTGGTCGCGTTGTCGATCGGCATCGGCCTGCTGCATGCCGACCCCGCTGCCGCACGCGGCGGCGATGCGCGCACCGACCTCCGGGACGCGAACCTCGTATCGATCGATGCGCGCGATCTGCCGGTCGAAGCGCAGTGGGCATTGGTGGCGATCCGGCGGGGCGGACCCTTCTCATCTCCGAAAGATGGAATTGTTTTTTTCAACCGGGAAAAGCTGTTACCGTATCGTCCCAGAGGCTACTACACCGAGTACACGGTGCGTACGCCAGGTGTGCGGAACCGCGGCGCCCGGCGAATCGTAGCGGGCGGCGATCCACGAACCTCGGGTGTCTACTACTACACCGAGGATCACTACCAGAGCTTCAGACGGATTCGGGAGTGATGTGATGACTGCTTTCAGCAACATTCCTCCGCACGCCGTGCTTCCCCTCAGCGCTTATCCGTTGCAGGAGCTGCAGTTGGCCGCCCGCCGCGCCGACCAGCGGCTGTTGCACGTCGATCTGCAGGCTGGCACCGACAAGAAGGACATCCTCAAGCGGATCGCTAAGGGCCTGGGGCTGCCGGCGCACTTCGGCAACAACCTCGATGCGTTGTACGACAGCGTGACCGACCTGGCGCCACTGGACGACGCGCTGCATCCCGGCATCGTCATCGTCCTGCAGGACATTCCGGAATCCGCGCGATTCGATGCCGCGCAGCGCGACGAACTGCTCGACGTGTTCCGTAGCGCGGCGGACTTCTTCTATGATCGCAAGACCGCGTTCCGGGTGTTCTACTCGGTGCATCGCGGGGCAGCGGTCCACGCGGATCCGCATCCGCCGGAATCCCACGTCGCCGACAAGCATTCGGCGGACAAGCGCCCGCCCGCGGGTTAGCGTCCGGCGCGGCGCGCGGATCTTCCATCGCGACTCAGGCTCGTTCGCGCGGTTCGATCTCCACGGTTCGATCCCATTAGCGCGGACAGCCCCTAAGCGTCGCCCCACATCGACTGCAGTGCGGCGATCGCGGCCAAGCCGGCCGTTTCTGTCCGAAGTATCCTCGGCCCCAGACTGATCGGCGTGAAGCCGATCGATTCGGCGTCATGCCGCTCCTGGTCGCTGAAACCGGATTCCGGGCCGACCAGCAGCGTGACCGCCTCGGCGCGCGGCCGCGCCCGTACCCATTGCGACAGGCGCGGCGAAGCCTGGCCATCCGACGGCGGTGCGAACAGCAGGCGCGGCGAATCCGCATCGAGCAGCGTCGGCAGCGTGGCCCAGTCGGTCACGGCGCTCAATTCGACGAGTTCGTCGCGGCCGCACTGCATGCAGGCGGCGACGATCAGCCGCTGCCAATGAACGTGCCGGCGCGCCGCCCGGTCCGCATCGAGGCGAACCTTGCCGCGCTGCGCCAGCAGCGGCACGATCCGCGCGACACCCAGCTCGGTCGCTTTCTCGATCGCCCCGTCCATCTTGTCGGCCGATGCGATGCCCTGGACCAGCGTGATCCGTGGCGCTCCGCCGCGATGGGCTGGCAGCGCGGGGCCAATGCGCAGCGTGCCCTGGTGCTTGCGCAGCGCCTCGATCGTCGCTTGGTGGCGATGCCCCCGGCCATCGAATACCTGCAGGGCCTGGCCCACGGGCAGCCGCAGCACCTGCGTCAGGTAGTGCGCCTGTTCGGCGCTCAGCGAAGCCGCGTCGCCGTCGCGCAGCGCGGCCGGCACGTAAAGCCGCGGCGTCATCGCGGGCGCGACCCGGCGTCAGCGCGCCGCGCCCGCATCCGCGCCGGGCAGCAGCCGCTGCACGAAGTTGGGCATCGCGAACAGCGCGTGGTGCACGGCCGGGTTGTAGTACTCGAGATCGCCGATCGCGCGTTCGCGCAGGCGATCGTCCAGTGTCCGCGCATCGACCTCGCGCGGATCCAGCGTCATCGACGCGACCGCCATCGCCCAGTACGCGCCGTACAGCGGGATGTACAGGCCCAGCGGTGCGACTTTGTCGAACACCCGGCTCAGCTCGGCCAGCAGGTGCCGCACGCGCTCGGGCGTGAACACCGGCGAGCCGATGTGCAAGGTGATCGCGCCGCCCGGCGCGAGCCGCTCGCGCAGCAGCGTGAAGAACTCGCGCGTGTACAACTGCTGGGCCGGTGTGTCCGGATCGGTCAGGTCGAGCACGATCAGGTCGAAGCGCGCATCGTGCTCGCGCGCATAGGCGAGCCCGTCGCCGAACACCAGCGTGAGCCGCGGATCATCGAACGCGCCGTGGTGCACGGTCTGCAGATGGCGGCGCGCGATGTCGACGACCATCGGATCGAGTTCGGCGACGACCACCGACTCGATGCACGGATGCTTGAGCATTTCTTCGCTCGATCCGCCGTCGCCGCCGCCGATGATCAGCGCGCGGCGCGGCGCCGGATGCGCGAGCGCCGCGCAATGCACGAGCGGCTCGTGATAGAAGAACTCGTCGCGCTCGGACGTCATGTACGCGCCATCCAGGCGGAACAGCTTGCCGAACTGCGGCGTGTCGAACACCTCGATCGTCTGGTGCGCCGACTTGAGCGTTTCGAGCCGCCGCGACACGCGGAATCCATACGCGCTGTCGCGGTTCAGCCATTCGAGCAGCAGCTCGTCCGATTGGGTGTCGGGATCGACGGAGCCGCGCAGGATCCGATTGGTGTTCATGCGCTGCGGCGCGAACTCGATGATCAGCGCGTCCATCAACTGCTCGGCCTTCGACGAGTTGTCGGTCGAGAAGTTGCAGACGTAGACGTCCAGCGTCACGCCGTCGCGTTCGGGCCATGTGTGCACGGCCAGATGCGATTCGGCGAGCAGCAGCGCACCGGTCACGCCGCCGGGCTGTCCCTGGTAATCGGGGAAGACGTGGAACTTTTCGTCGACCAGCGTCAGGCCGGCATTCGCGACGGCACCGGCGCACATGGTTGCCAAGCCAATGGCGTCGATCAGCAGATCCCGGCGGCAGCGGCAGCCGTACAGATCCGCGGTAAGGTGGAGACCTTGCATGACGAATCACCTCGAGCCATCCCGGCGCGCAAGGCATCGAACGCCGGGCAAAAGCATTTGATTATAACGATTCGTCATATCGAACCCGTCCGGCGGGTGTCAAGGCGGCCGGTCAATCCGGTCCGGAGGCGGCGGTTTGGTAAAATCGCGCGGTCCGCATAGCCGCGCCGGATCCGCTTGCCCGAGGGTGTCGTCCGATCCGGCGTTTTCCCGTCGTCTCTCTCTCCTGCAAGGTCGAGTTTTCATGAGCGAATCGCTCGAGCCCTCCGTCGCGCGCGACGTGGCGCCCACCGGGGCCGCCTGTTCCTCCCCTCCGGTTCGCGATGAAGCGACGCTGCGGCAGATGGCCAATGCGATCCGCGCGTTGTCGATGGATGCCGTCCAGAAGGCCGCTTCCGGCCATCCGGGCGCGCCGATGGGCATGGCCGACATGGCGGTCGCGCTGTGGTCCCGCCACCTGAAGCACAACCCGGCCAACCCGCACTGGCCCGATCGCGATCGCTTCGTGCTGTCCAACGGTCATGCGTCGATGCTGCTGTATTCGCTGCTGCACCTGACGGGATACGACCTGCCGATCGGGCAGATCGAGCAGTTCCGGCAACTGCACTCGAAGACGCCCGGCCATCCCGAGGTCGACGTGACGCCCGGCGTCGAGACGACCACCGGCCCGCTGGGCCAGGGATTGGCCAACGCAGTCGGCATGGCCGTGGCCGAGCGTTCGCTGGCGGCCCGGTTCAATCGCGACGGGCACACGCCGGTCGATCACCTGACCTGGACATTCGTCGGCGACGGCTGCCTGATGGAAGGCATCTCGCACGAGGTCGCGTCGTTGGCCGGCGCGCTGAAGCTGTCGCGGCTCGTCGTGCTGTACGACGACAACGGCATCTCGATCGACGGCCAGGTCTCGCCATGGTTCGCCGACGATTCGGTCAAGCGTTTCGAGGCCTACGGCTGGCACGTGATCGCCGACGTCGACGGCCACGATCCCTGGGCGCTCGATCGCGCGATCCAGATGGCCGGCGAGTGGGCGCGCAACGGCCGCGACGGTCGCTTCGCGCCGACGCTGATCCAGTGCAAGACCGTCATCGGCAAGGGCGCGCCGACGCGGGCCGGCACGGCCAAGGCGCACGGCGAGGCGCTGGGCGCCGAGGAGATCGCGGCGACCCGTGCGGCGATCGGCTGGCCGTATCCGCCGTTCGAGGTCCCCGAGACCGTGCGTGCCGCGTGGGATGCGCGCGCCGATGGCGCGGCGCGCGAGGCCGAATGGACCGCCGCGTTCGACGCCTACCGGGCCGCGTACCCCGACCTGGCCGCCGAGTTCGAGCGCCGGATGGCCGGCGAGCTGCCAGCCGAGTGGGACGACATCGTCGACCAGTTGATCGACGACGTCGTCGCCAAGCAGGAAACGATCGCCACGCGCAAGGCGTCGCAGAACGCGCTGAACGTGCTCGGCCCGGCGCTGCCGGATCTGCTGGGCGGCTCGGCCGACCTCACCGGCAGCAACCTCACCGACTTCAAGGGCTGCGGCACGCTGCGCGCCGATGACTATGGCGGCCGCCACCTCCACTACGGCGTGCGCGAATTCGGCATGGCCGCGATGATGAACGGCATGGCGCTGCACGGCGGGATCATCGCTTATGGCGGCACGTTCCTGACGTTCTCCGACTATTCGCGCAACGCGTTGCGGATGGCCGCGCTGATGAAGCGGCGCGTGATCCACGTATTCACGCACGATTCGATCGGGCTCGGCGAGGACGGCCCGACGCACCAGTCGGTCGAGCACGCGGCCAGCCTGCGCTTGATCCCCCACATGGATGTCTGGCGCCCGGCCGATCCGGTCGAGACCGCGATGGCGTGGATCGGCGCGATCGAGCGTCGCGACGGTCCGAGCTCGCTGCTGCTGTCGCGCCAGGCGGTGCCGTTCGTCACGCGGTCGGCGACGCAGCTCGAATCGATCCGGCGCGGCGCGTACATCGTCCGCGACGCCGGCGATCCCGACGCGCTGCTGATCGCCACCGGCTCCGAGCTGGGACTGGCGTTGCAGGCCCGCGAATTGCTGGCCGAAACGGGGATTTCGGTCAGGGTCGTGTCGATGCCATCGACGACGGTCTTCGATCGGCAAGATGTCACATATAAGGCGAACGTCCTGCCCGATAATGTGCCGCGTATCGCGATCGAGGCCGGGGTTACCGACTTCTGGTGGAAGTACCGCTGCGATGCGGTCGTCGGACTGGACCGGTTCGGCGAGTCTGCGCCCGCGGGTGCCTTGTTCGCATTTTTCGGATTCACGCCGGCGAACGTCGCCGACACGGTGCGCGAAGTCCTGCGCCGTCGGGCGTCGTAAGGCTTCGCCGGCTCTGCCGGTTCCGTTCGGCCCCATCGGTCGATGAACCGGCTCGCCGCGGGCCGCGGCCGCGCGCCACGATTCACGTTTTCTACACTCAGGGAATGACCATGGCAATTCGAGTTGGCATCAACGGTTTCGGACGCATCGGCCGCAACGTCCTGCGCTCCGCGGTCCAGAACTTCGGCGACATCGAGATCGTCGGCATCAACGATCTGCTGGAGCCCGACTACCTGGCGTACATGCTGCAGTACGACTCGGTGCACGGCCGGTTCAAGGGCGAGATCGCCGTCGACGGCAACACGCTGCTGGTCAACGGCAAGAAGATCCGCCTGACGCAGGAACGCGACCCGGCCAACCTCAAATGGGGCGACGTCGGCGCCGATATCGTCATCGAATCGACCGGCCTGTTCCTGGACAAGGCCAGCGCGCAGAAGCACATCGACGCGGGCGCGAAGAAGGTCATCATGTCGGCGCCGTCGAAGGACGACACGCCGATGTTCGTGTTCGGCGTCAACTGCGGCACGTACGCGGGTCAGGCGATCATCTCGAACGCCTCATGCACGACCAACTGCCTGGCGCCGCTGGCCAAGGTGCTGCATGACAAATGGGGCATCAAGCGCGGCCTGATGACGACCGTGCACGCGGCCACCGCGACGCAGAAGACCGTCGACGGTCCGAGCAACAAGGACTGGCGCGGCGGCCGCGGCATCCTCGAGAACATCATCCCGTCGAGCACCGGTGCGGCCAAGGCCGTCGGCGTCGTGATCCCGTCGCTGAACAAGAAGCTGACCGGCATGTCTTTCCGCGTGCCGACGTCCGACGTGTCGGTCGTCGACCTGACCGCCGAGCTCGAGAAGGAAGCGACGTACGACGAGATCAAGGCCGAGATGAAGGCGCAGAGCGAAGGCAAGCTCAAGGGCATCCTCGGCTACACCGAGGACAAGGTCGTCGCGACCGATTTCCGCGGCGACACGCGCACGTCGATCTTCGACGCCGAGGCCGGCATCGCGCTGGACAAGACCTTCGTCAAGCTGGTCGCGTGGTACGACAACGAGTGGGGCTACTCGAACAAGTGCCTCGAAATGGTTCGCGTCGTCGCCAAGTGAGCGCGCGCATGTCCGTCATGCAATTCAGGAAGCTCACCGATCAGGACCTGAAGGGTAAGCGCGTATTCATCCGCGCGGACCTGAACGTCCCCCAGGACGACGCGCTGGCGATCACCGACGACACGCGGATCCGCGCGTCGGTGCCGGCGATCGAGTTCTGCCTGAAGCAGGGTGCCGCGGTGATGGTCACCTCGCACCTGGGGCGGCCGACCGAAGGCGAGGTCAAGCCGGCCGATTCGCTGGCCCCGATCGCCAAGCGGCTGGGCGAGCTGCTCGGCCGCGACGTGCCGCTGGTCAGCGACTGGGTCGGCGGCGTCGACGTGCAGCCCGGCCAGGTCGTGCTGCTCGAGAACTGCCGTTGCAACAAGGGCGAGAAGAAGGACGACGAGACGCTGTCCCGAGCGATGGCCGCATTGTGCGATGTCTATGCGAACGACGCGTTCGGCACCGCGCATCGGGCCGAGGCGACGACGCACGGCATCGCCAAGTACGCGAAGGTCGCCTGTGCCGGACCGCTGCTGGCGGCCGAGCTCGATGCGTTGGGCAAGGCGCTGGGCCAGCCGGCCCGGCCGCTGGTGGCGATCGTCGCCGGGTCCAAGGTCTCGACGAAGCTGACGATCCTCGAATCGCTGGCGGCCAAGGTCGACCAGTTGATCGTCGGCGGCGGCATCGCCAACACGTTCATGCTGGCGGCCGGCCTGCCGATCGGCAAGTCGCTGGCCGAGCCCGATCTGCTCGACCAGGCGAAGCGGATCATCGAGACGATGAAGGCGCGCGGCGCCAGCGTGCCGATCCCCGTCGACGTCGTCTGCGCGAAGACCTTCGCGGCCGATGCGGCGGCGACGGTCAAGGCGGCGACCGACGTCGCGGCCGACGACCTGATCCTGGACATCGGCCCGAAGACGGCGGCGATGCTGGCCGAGCAGTTGAAGGCGGCCGGCACGATCGTCTGGAACGGCCCGGTCGGCGTGTTCGAGTTCGACGCGTTCGCCAAGGGCTCCGAGACGATCGCGCGCGCGATCGCCGAGTCCCAGGGTTTTTCGATCGCCGGCGGCGGCGACACGCTGGCGGCGATCGCCAAGTTCGGCATCACCGACAAGGTCGGGTACATCTCGACCGGCGGCGGCGCGTTCCTCGAGTTCCTCGAAGGCAAGGAACTGCCGGCGGTGGCGGCGTTGCAGTCGCGCGCCTGAAACGCGATCGGTTGAAGCGGCATGGATCGCGGACGCCCCTCGGGATGAGGGGCGTTTTTCATTGTGCGCCCGGCACGGGCGCACTCCTGGAGGTGCAAGTCCTCCCGTAAGTTGATCACAACGAGCGAAGCGAAGCGCAACTGCGTGAGGGCGACCGAGCGTGGGGAGGAAGCGTGGAGCGAAGCTGTGAGCCGATGGACA
>JAKPAM010000081.1 GCA_029779435.1 Pseudomonadota bacterium
GTCGAGCTGGCTCGGCTTCGAATCCGATCGCGAGCTTTGCCGGCAGATCGAGCAGCGGACCGGCGCGCTGGCCTGCACGTCGGTGCTGGCGCTCAACGAGATCCTGCGCGCCACCGGTGCGACGCGCTTCGGACTGGTGTCGCCTTATCTGGATGATGTCCAGCAGAGGATCATCGCCAACTATGCGCGCGAAGGGTTCGACTGCGTGGCCGAGCAGCATCTCGGCCTGAGCGACAACTTCTCGTTCTCTGAAGTGTCGGGCGCACAGCTCGAATCGATGATCCGCGAAGTGGCGAAGGCACGACCCCAGGCGATCGCCGTGCTGTGCACCAACCTGCGCGGCGCGTCGCTGGTGCCGGCGCTGGAGGCGGAACTGGGCATTCCCATTTACGACAGCGTGGCCACGGTCGTGTGGAAAGCATTGCGCCTGGCCGGCGCGGACACCCGGCGGATCCGTTCGTGGGGTCGCCTGTTCACGGAGCTGACATGAGCGAGACGTTCGATCTGGTGGTGCGCAATGCCGACGTCGCCACGGCGACCGACCGATATCAGGCCGACCTCGGCATACGGGACGGCCGCATCGTGGCGATCGGCTCGGCGCTGCCCGCGGGCCGGCGCGAGATCGACGCGGCGGGCCGCCTGGTCACCCCGGGCGGCGTCGACGCCCACTGTCACCTCGATCAGCCGACCACCGACGGCTCGCGGATGGCGGACGACTTCATCACCGGCACGCGCTCGGCGGCCTGCGGGGGCACGACCACGATCATTCCCTTCGCGTGCCAGTTCAAGGGCCAGTCGCTGCGCGCAGCGGTCGACGATTACCATCGTCGTGCCGATGGCAAGGCGGCGATCGACTATGCCTTTCACCTGATCGTCAGCGATCCGTCCGAGCGAGTGCTGCGCGAGGAACTTCCGGCGCTGGTCAACGAAGGCTACAGCTCGTTCAAGCTGTACATGACCTACGACGACATGAAGCTCAACGACCGGCAGGTGCTCGACCTGCTGGCC
>JAKPAM010000089.1 GCA_029779435.1 Pseudomonadota bacterium
TGAACCCGGACTCGAAGAAGGTCGTCCGGGCGTTCGTCGAACCGGGGCTCGCGCAATCTCCGCCCGAGCATCGCGTGCAGTTCGAGCGGCACGGCTACTTCGTCACCGACCGCCGCGACAGCCAGCCGGGCAAGCTGGTGTTCAACCGCGCGGTCACGCTGCGCGATACGTTCAAGCCCAGTCCGCGCGGTTGATCATCGGCGCGGCGGGCTAGGCGCAGCGGACTCGCGCACGCCGTCGCGGGCCTGGAGCGTCCGCGTGGCAGCCGACACGCTTGCGCCCGGCGAACACCCGGTCCGGCCCGGCTCAACCCAGCGCGTCATCGCCGACGAACGGGTTGTGCTTGCGCTCGTCGCCGAACGTCGACATCGGCCCGTGCCCCGGCACGAACGCGACGTCATCCCCGGCCGGCCACAGCCGTTCGGTGATCGACGCGACCAGTTCGGCGTGGTTGCCGCGCGGGAAATCGGTGCGGCCGACCGAGCCCTTGAACAGCACGTCGCCGACGATGGCCAGCCGCACGTCCTCGTGGATGAACACCACATGACCGGGCGTGTGGCCCGGACAATGGCGCACGCTCAGCCGCTGCTCGCCGAACGTCACCGTATCGCCGTCGACCAGCCATCGATCGGGCGTGAACGCCTCGAGCTGGCCGAAGCCGTAGCGCTCCCCCTGCGCCGGCAACTGGTCGATCCAGAACTTGTCCTCGACGTGCGGCCCTTCGACCGGCACCTGGTGCCGCCGCGCGAACGCCGCGACCTGGCCGCAGTGGTCGATGTGCCCGTGCGTGACGAACACCTTTTCGAGCGTCGCGCCGGTCTTGCCCAGCGCCTCGTCGATGCGATCCAGGTCGCCGCCGGGATCGAACACCACCGCCTTGCCGCTGCTTTCGCAGACGAGGATCGAGCAGTTCTGCTGGAACGGCGTCACGGGAACGATGGACAGGCGGATCACGGCAACTCCTTGAGCAATTGGTCGAGCACCCGTCCGCCGCGATCGGCCACGCGCACACGGATGGGCAACATCGCCTGATCGTACCCGAGCCAGATCTCGATCGCCGGCTCGTCGGGCTTGCCGGGTCTCTCTCGCCGCAGATGGATCGCATTCAACGGCCCCAGCGGCGTGGGCAGCGTCACGTAGCCGAGGCTGCGATAAGCGACCGGCTCGACGCCGCCGAAGCTCAGCTCCGGAATCGACACGGCGCGGCCCGGCTCGAACCGTTCGGGCTGCGTCCGTGCGAACAGGCTCAACTGCATCAAGGTCGACAGCCGGTCCTGCATGCCCGGCTCGGCCGGCACCGTCCGCTGGTCGGGCAGCACGACGGCGGCTCGCAGCGGATCGACCTCCACGTGCCGCGCCGGCCGCGATCCGCGCTTCTCGTCATAAGCGAGCGGCGACAATCCGTCCTGCGTCACCCTGCCCCGGCTCTCCTGCGTCAGCGAGCCCGAGTAGAACCACGCGGTCAGCCCGACCGCATGACCTTCGGTCCACATCCGGTAAGCGCCGTCGCCATCGACCTCGAACGACAGCGTCACCTGCGCCAGCGACGTACCGCGCGTGTAGTCATCGTAGTACAGGTCGTATCGCAGCCGGCCCGAGCGCGCCGGTTCGAGCAGCGGCCGGCCATAGCGAGGCGCGGGCGGCGCGGCGTCGACGGGCACGGCACCGGGTGGCGTCGATCCGGCGGGAAGCGCTGCATCGGACGACGATGATCCGGCGGGCAACGAAGGGCCGGCTTCGCCGCGACCGCCGTCCGGGCCGGGATCGATGACGCGCTCCGAAGCGGACGTCCGGGCATCGTCCCCCGCATCGGCGCCTGCGATCGCCGTCGAACTCGTCGACGGTGCGAGCAACGACGTGGGTTTCTCGCCCGACGTCTCGCCGGCCGTCTCGATCGGCCGGTCCGCCTGCGGCGTCGCGGGCTCGGCGATATGCGGACGCGGTTTCGGCTGTGGCTTCGGACGCGGCGCCTTCGGCGGCACCGCGGCGGCGGATGCCGTCGGCCGCGCCGGCGGCGCACTCGCCGAGCCTGGCGGCACGCGCGCGTCGGCGGGCGGCGGGACGGAGGATGGCAGCAGTTCGACGCTCAGCGACGGCGCGGGTGCAGGCATGGTCGTCGACGCCCAATCCGGCACCGAATGGCGAGCCGCCGTCAACACCACGACGTGCCCGAGCACCGCCAGCGCGAGCGCGGAGACGAGCCGACGCCAACGCCGGCTGCGCGAAACGCGAGGCGCATGGACCATGCCGGCCACGTTACCGCAAAAGCCCGGGCCGACCCTATGCTAACGTCGGGACGACGTCGTTTCCGCCACAGGCTCGATGACCTCCATCCGCCAGCATCTGCACGCCTTCTCCGAGGGCTTCGTCGAACCCTCCGACCTCGCGATCCAGGCGTTGCGTGCGATCGATCGCCATGACCCCCTCGTCAATGCCGTGCCGACGCGGATCGACTCCGACCGCGTCCTCGAGCAGGCCCGGCGCATCGGCGAAGCGATGCGGCGTGGCGATCCTGTCGGCGTGCTGGCCGGCATGCCCTACGTCGCGAAGGACACGCATCGAACGAAAGGCGTGCGAACCACGTACGGCTCGCCGATCTTCGCCGATCACGTGCCCGATCAAGACGATCCGATCGTCGAGCGCCTGTCGACCGCCGGCTGCGTGCTGCTGGGCAAATCGAACACCCCGGAGTTCGCGGCCGGGTCGCAGACCATCAACCCGGTGTTCGGCACGACGCGCAATCCGTATGCGCTGGACCGCACGGTCGGCGGCTCGTCCGGCGGCGGCGCCTGCGCGCTCGCCACCGGCATGGCGATCGTGGCCGACGGCTCGGACCTGGCCGCCAGCCTGCGAAATCCGGCCAGCTTCTGCGGAGTCGTCGGCCTGCGCCCGACATCGCACGCGCGCCCCGACCTGGCGATGGCCGCCGATCGCTTCGGCACGCTGAGCGTGGTCGGCACGATGGGGCGCTGCGTCGACGACGTGCGCCTCGGACGGCGCGCGGTTTTCGCCCCGCCCGCCCATCGGCCGTTGAACGACTGGGCGCGATGGCTGGCCGACGAGACCCGCGAGCGCGGCCGGGGATGCGCCGCCCCGAACGCGACGGACCATGCCGTGGCGCCGGGCCCGCTCCCCCGGGATCCGCGCGGACTGCGCATCGCGTGGACGATCGATGCCGACGGCCAGATGCCGGTCTCGGCCCCCGTGCACCAGGCGATGCGGCGCGTGATCCATCTGCTCCGCGAGGCCGGCGTCGAACTGGTCGAAGCGCATCCGGACATGGCCGGCGCCGACGACTGCTTCCAGGTGCTGCGCGGCGAGTACTTCGTCGAGAACTTCGGCCCTTACCTCGACAGCGACCCGGACAAGCTCAAGGAGGCCGTCCGCTGGAACATCGAGTTCGGCCTGGACCTGGACGTCGAGCGGATCGCCGCTGCGAAGCGGATGCGCGCGCGGATCTTCGACCGGATGCGGCATTTCCTGGGCGGCCTCGACGCGTGGCTGCTGCCGACCGCTCAGGTGCTGCCGTTCTCGCACCGCGAATCGCATCCGACCGAGATCGGCGGCATTCCGATGACGACGTACATCGACTGGCTCAAGAGCTGCTACTGGATCACGCTGGCCGGCCATCCGGCGATCTCGCTCCCGGCCGGGCTCGCAGCCGATGAAGCGGATCCGCCCGGCGCGCGCCTGCCGGTCGGGCTGCAACTGGTCGGACATTGGGGCGAGGACGAAGCACTGCTGGACGTCGCAGAGACGCTGGAGACCCTGCTGACGCCGCTCAACGGGGCGCCGCCAACGCCGGTTGCGTAAGACGCGGGGCGCCTGGCCCGGACCATGGCGCCACGTTGCCGCAGGAGCCCGCGCCGATGCCGAGGTGCGGCCCTTATTTCAGCCCGCCCTGCGCTTCGGCCCACTCGGCATAGAGATCCGCCTGGCTCCCCAGCCGCACCGGCACATGGCGGATCGTCATGGATTGCGCAGGAAAGGGTCTGGCGAGATCCTCGTAGATCGCCGCGGTGGACAGCCCGAACGGTGCGCCATCCTCGTTGGAATACGCATAGAAGACCTTGTCCACACCGGATAACCGCATCGCCGCCAGACACATGGGGCAGGGGTGGCCGCTGGCATAGACGTCGCAACCGCTGAGGTCGGGCGAGCCGAGCTTGCGGCTGGCGGCACGAATCGCATTCATTTCAGCGTGGGAAGTCGGATCGTTGGTCGCGTGAATCTCGTTCACCGCCGTGGCGATCACCTCGCCATCGCGGACCAGAACGGCACCGAAAGGACGGCCGCCTTTGCCGATATTGGCGCGGGCCAGCTCGATCGCCTCGGATAGAAAGCGGTTCTTCTCACTCATGATGGATCGTTTCGTTCGGCCGCCCTATGCAGTGATGTCATGCTCGTGGTGTTGCCTGCCGCGACGAGAGGGGTAACCATCAGCAGCAAAGTCGCTGCGCTTGAAAGGATCGAACGGCGAAGCATGCCAGGCTCCCACGATGACGAGCCAGCTTGGCCCGTGGACGGGTTCGACGGATTCGCCCGGCAGGCTCAGCCCGCCGAAGGCGCCGGAAACACGTCGGCCAGCAGCGCGTTGATCTGGTCGATCGCGCGCAGCGTGCCGTCGACGTAGGCCCCATGCGCGAATTCGGTGGCCAGTTCGGCGCACAGCCGTTCCCAGACCGCCGCCGGGATCCGGCGTGCCGCTGCCCGGTCGGAGACGATCTCGACCGCATGGTCGGCCAGCAGCACGTACAGCAGCACGCCGTTGTTGTCCTCGGTGTCCCAGACCGCCAGGTCGGAGAACACCTTCAGCGCGCGCTGCCGCGCGGTCTGCCCGGCACGCAGATGCTCGGTCGCCAACGCCGATTCGAAGACGACGCGCAACTGCCCGGTATGGCGTGCGGCGCCCGCCGCGATCCGCGCCTCGATCAGTTCGCGCACGTCGGCCGCGAGCGCGCGCCGGGGGCGTGTGACCGGCGACATCAGGTGCCAGGCCATCCGCGTGTACAGGCGCTTGGGAACCGGTGCCATCGCCGTCACCATCCACCGGACGCGCCGCCGCCGCCGAAGCCGCCGCCGCGCCCCGAGAAACCGCCGCCGCCGCGTCCCCGTCCGCCGCCGCCGAAGCCTCCCGGCGGCAGCATGATGACCGGCCCGGACCCGCCGCCCCGGCCGAGCGCATCCAGCCCCCGGCCGGTCGCCGCGAACACGAGCAGGAACAGGAAGACCGCGACGCCGATGCCGGCCGCGAACAGCAACGGAACGCCGCCGCCGCCGGCCAGCACGCCGGCCCCGACACCGCCCGCCAGCGATCCGAGCACGCGGCCGAAGATCGCCGTCGCGACCAGCCCGCCGACCAGCACGAACAGCGCAAGCCCGAGCCAGCCCGGCGAGTCGTCGGCCGTCCCGGGCCGTCCGCCCGCCCCCGGCTGCCAGGCCGGCGGCAGGCTCTCGCCATCGATCAGGCGCCCGACGTCGGCGACGGCGGCCTCGATGCCGCCCGCGAAATCGCCTTGCCGGAACCGCGGCGCCAGTGTCTCGGCCAGGATCCGGCTGGCCAGCGCGTCGGGAATAGCGCCTTCGAGGCCGTAGCCGACCTCGATCCGCATCCGCCGGTCGTCCTTGGCGATCAGCACGATCACGCCGTCATCGACCGCCTTGCCCTCGACCTTGCCTCGACCGATCTTCCATGCCTCGGCCACGCGGATCGAATACTGCTCGATCGCCTCGGGCGCCGTCGACGGTACGAGCAGCACGACGACCTGCGCGCCCTTGCGCTGCTCGATCGCGGCGAGTTGCGCGTCGATCCGCGCCTTCTGCGCGGCGTCGAGCGTGCGGGTGAGGTCGACGACGCGCCCCGTCAGCGGCGGTATCGGCCGCAACTGTTGGGCGAACGCCATCGACGACACGAACAGGAGCCCCAGCAGCAGCAGGCCCAGGAGCCCACGCGGCAGAAGTCGCCCCTGTCCAAGTCGCTGCGCCGTCACGTGTCGCCCCCGATCGGCAGGCCGTTGGCGCTCGGGACAGGTGAATGCATCGGACGCGCACGACAGAGGCGCCCGATTCGTTCACAGGGTCTCAAGGCTTGGCGGCCGGCGCGGCCGGCTTGTCGAAACTGACCGCCGGCGGCCGGGAGATCTCGCGCTCGTTCTCGACCGAGAACTGCGGCTTCTCCTTGTAGCCGAACGCCATCGCGGTCAGGTTGACCGGAAACTGCCGCACGTGCACGTTGTAGTCCTGGACCGAGTCGATGTAGCGCTTGCGCTCGACCGAGATGCGGTTCTCGGTCCCTTCGAGCTGTGCCTGCAGTTCGCGGAAATTGGCGTCGGCCTTCAACTGCGGATAGTTCTCGGCGACCACCAGCAGGCGCGACAGCGCACTGCTCATGTCGCGTTGCGCTTCGTCGAACTGCTTGAGCGAGGCCGGGTCGGCCGGATCGACCTTGACCTGTCCGACCCGCGAACGCGCCTCGGTCACCGCGGTCAGCACCTGCTGCTCGTGATTGGCATAACCCTTGACGGTGTTGACGAGGTTGGGAATCAGGTCGGCGCGCCGCTGGTACTGGTTCAAGACCTGCGACCAGGCCGATTTGACGGCTTCGTCCTTGACCTGGATGTCGTTGTAGCCGCAAGCGCTGAGCGTGCCGACGAATGCCAACATGGCAGCGAGCCGGGCGCCGCGCCCGAGAATGGTGGCCCGACTGCCAATCGCCAGGATCCGACGTCGATGCATGGTGAGTTTCCTTCCGAGCGAACGAGGAGAGAGGGTGAGTCACTCCCGTCTCGAGGCGGAAGCTTCCTCGCCACAAGCCGGGGGGGGCGCCTAGCTGGGCACCTTCGGTGCCAGAACGGGCTTGCCTCGCTTGACCTCGCCCTGAAGGTCGAGGCTTGCGCTTTGGCCCATGGTCAACGATGGTGCGAGAAGAGCATAACATCGGGACTGTCTCCTTAGACCGCAACGGGCCCGGCCGATCGACGATCCGGCCCCGCCGCCTCACCGACCAGGATCCGACCATGACCGATTCCCTCGACCCTTCGATCGCCGACCTTCGACGCGACTACCGGTTCGCCGCTCTCGACGAGGCCGATGCCGGTGACAACCCGATGCGGCTGTTCGAACGCTGGTTCGAGGCGGCGCGCGCCGCGCAACTGCCCGAACCCAACGCGATGACGCTGGCCACCGTCGGCGCCGACGGACGCCCTTCGGCGCGCATCGTGCTGCTCAAGGGCCTGGACCCGGACGGCTTCTGCTTCTTCACGAATTACGACAGCCGCAAGGGCCGCGAGGCGCAGGCGCACGGTTTCGCGGCGCTGGTGTTCCTGTGGGACGAACTCGAAAGACAGGTCCGGATCGAGGGGCGCATCGCACGCGTATCGACGCAAGAATCGGACGAGTACTACCGCAAGCGCCCGCTCGGCAGCCGCCTCGGCGCATGGGCATCGCCGCAAAGCCAGGTGATCCCTTCCCGGGAATGGCTCGAAGCGCGCGAAGCCGAACTGCGCGGGCAGCTCGGCGACGATCCTCCGCGTCCCGCGCATTGGGGCGGCTACCGGGTCATCGCCGACACGATCGAGTTCTGGCAGGGCCGCTCGTCCCGCCTGCACGATCGGCTGCGCTACAGCCGGACGCTGCCCGCGGAGGGCGCGGGTGCGCCGGGACCGTGGCGGCGCGAGCGGCTGGCGCCCTGATCGGGATTCGCCGTCATGCGTGGCGCTCTTATTTGAGGCGGTCGCGATACAGCGTGCGGAACTTCGCCAGCTTCGGCGCGATGATGACCGCGCAGTAGCCTTGGTTCGGATGCTGGTCATAGTAGCGCTGGTGATAATCCTCGGCCGGGTAATACACCGGCGCAGGCGACAGATCGGTGACGATCGGCGCGCCGAACACCTGCTCGCGCCTCAGTCCGTCCATGACTTCGCGCGCGATGCCGGCCTGGCGTTCGTCGGCGTAGAAGATCACCGAACGATACTGCGTCCCGACGTCGTTGCCCTGGCGGTTCGGCGTCGTCGGATCGTGGATCGCGAAGAATACGTTCAGCAGGTCCTCGAGCCCGATCTGCGCGGGATCGAATTCGACCTTGACGACTTCGGCGTGCCCGGTATCGCCGCGACACACGGCCTCGTAGTCCGGGTGTTCGACGTGTCCGCCGGCATAGCCGGACTCCACGGAGGTCACACCCCGCAGGTCGCGGAACACCGGTTCCAGGCACCAGAAGCAGCCGCCCCCGAGAATGATGGTCTCGCTCGCGCCGCCCTGCCAGTCTTGCTGTCTTTCCGTCATCGTTTGCTGTCCCATGCCTGCCTCGTCCGGCTATGTGGTTCCACGCCGAATGCCATGCGTGGTCTCCGCTTCACCGTGCTATCGTGCCCGATTCCGGAATGCGGCGCCGCGCCCCGCGCGAGCCGCGTTCCGATCGCCATCCGCTTTGCAGCACGATCTCGTGCGAGCTCCTGTCGTTTGACGCGCACCGCCCCGCTCCCCTGACGATCGGGGCATCACACCTAGTAGAATCACGAGCCCCGAGGAGAGCCACGATGAGCACACCAAAAGCCACATTCAAATGGGACGATCCGCTGCTGCTGGACCAGCAGTTGACTGAAGAAGAGCGCATGGTCCGGGACGCCGCCTACGCCTATTGCCAGGAAAAGCTCCTGCCCCGCGTGACGCTGGCTTTCCGCAACGAAACGACCGACCCGGCGATCTTTCGTGAGATGGGCGAGCTGGGCCTGCTGGGCCCGACGATCCCCGAGCAATACGGCGGCCCCGGCCTCAACTACGTCAGCTACGGCCTGATCGCCCGCGAGGTCGAGCGCGTCGACTCCGGCTACCGCTCGATGATGAGCGTGCAGAGTTCGCTGGTCATGGTGCCGATCTACGAGTTCGGCACCGAAGCGCAAAAGCAGAAATACCTGCCGAAGCTGGCTACCGGCGAATGGATCGGCTGCTTCGGCCTGACCGAGCCCAACCACGGCTCCGACCCCGGATCGATGGAAACGCGGGCGCGCTGGACCGGCTCGGGCTTCGAGTTGTCCGGCAACAAGATGTGGATCTCGAACTCGCCGATCGCCGATGTGTTCGTCGTCTGGGCCAAGTGCGTGGGCGGCGATTTCGATGGCCGGATCAAGGGCTTCATCCTCGAGAAAGGCATGAAGGGCCTGAGCGCGCCGAAGATCGTCGGCAAGGTCGGCCTGCGCTCGTCGATCACCGGCGAGATCGTCATGGACCAGGTGCCGGTGCCGGCCGACGCGATGATGCCCGGCGTCGAAGGCCTCCGGGGCCCGTTCACATGCCTGAACTCGGCGCGCTTCGGCATCGCCTGGGGCGCGCTGGGCGCGGCCGAGGACTGCTGGCACCGCGCGCGCCAGTACGTGCTCGATCGCAAGCAGTTCGGCCGCCCGCTGGCCGCCAACCAGTTGATCCAGAAGAAGCTGGCCGACATGCAGACCGAGATCACGCTCGGGCTGCAGAGTTGCCTGCGGCTCGGCCGGATGAAGGACGAAGGCACGGCGGCTGTCGAGATCACGTCGATCATGAAACGCAACTCCTGCGGCAAGTCGCTGGACATCGCACGGCTGGCGCGCGACATGATGGGCGGCAACGGCATCTCGGACGAGTTCGGCGTCGCCCGCCACCTGGTCAACCTCGAGGTCGTCAACACTTACGAGGGCACGCACGACGTCCATGCGCTGATCCTGGGTCGCGCGCAGACCGGCATCCAGGCGTTCCAATGAACCCCGCCGCCGGCCTGCAGACCGCCACCGGAGGCGGACGCTGAAGTACGACGTCCCCGACGCGGCAGCCGGCGCAGGCACCACCGCAGGAACCGGCACGGCAGGTCCACCGCCGGCCGACGTCACGCCGCCGGCATTCGCGCCGGCCGAAGTCCGGCGGATCGTCAGCGGCCTGCTGCTGGCGATCTTCCTCAGCGCGATCGACCAGACGATCGTGTCGGTCTCGCTGCTGACGATCGCCAGCGAACTCGGCGGCATCAGCCTGATGGCCTGGGTCGTCTCGGGCTATCTGGTCGCCTCGACGGTGGCCACGCCGCTGTACGGCAAGCTGTCGGACCTGTACGGCCGCCGCCGGTTGCTGAACATCTCCATCGCGATGGCGCTGTGCGGTTCGGTGCTGTGCGCGCTCGCGCAGTCGCTGCCGCAGCTCGTGCTGTTTCGCGTCAGCCAGGGCCTGGGCGGCGGCGGGCTGATGGCGCTGTCGCAGACGATCGTCGCCGACGTCGCGCCGGGCCGCGAACGCGGCCGCTACCAGGGCTATTTCTCCGGCGTGTTCGCGACCGCGGCGGTGCTCGGCCCGATGCTCGGCGGATACCTGACGCACTACCTGTCATGGCGGGCGGTATTCTGGATCAACGTCCCGATCGCATTGGGCGCGTTGCTGCTGTCCAACCGCGCGCTGGCCCGGCTGCCCGTCCATCGCAAGCGCCGCAAGATCGACTACCTGGGCGCGCTGCTGCTGTCCGGCGGGCTGGCCACGCTGTTGATCGCGCTGACGCGCATCGGCCAGGGCATCGCCTGGCTCGCGCCGTCGACGCTGTCGCTGCTGGCCGTCGCCGTGATCCTGCTCGTGCTGTGCGGCTGGGTCGAGACGAAGGTCGAAGAGCCGATCCTGCCGCCGGCGATCATGGCCAATCCCACGGTGGTGCTGTGCTGCGCGGTCCTGGGCCTGAGTTTCTTCCTGCTGATCGGCAGTTCGGTTCTGCTGCCGCTGGCGTTCCAAGCGACCGAGCAGGCGACGGCGGACCGGGTAGCGTTGAAGCTGCTGCCGTTGACGATCTCGATTCCCTGCGGCGCATTCCTGAGCGGGCGGCTGATGGTCCGCCAGGTCGCGCTGCATCGGCTGCTGATGACCGGATCGCTGATGTCGTCGCTGGCGATGGCGGCGATCGCCTACACGCCTTTCTCGATGCACGCGCTGCTGGCGGCGGAAATGGTCGTGATGGGCATCGGCCTGGGCCTGCCGATGCCGGCCGCGCTGGTCGCCGCTCAACTGGCGGTCAGCCGCGACCAGGTCGGGATCGCCACCGGCGCGACGGCGTTCTTCCGGACGCTGGGCGGCGCGATCGGCATCGCGATCCTGACCTCGATGCTGATGGCCGCGATGCGGGAAAGCGCGCCGGCCGGCGCGACGATGCAGACGGTGCTCGCATCCTCGTCGACGGATCCGACAGCGCTGCGCGACGCGTTCACGAAGGTGTTCCTGGTGGCCGCCGGGGCGCCGGTGCTGGGCTTTCTGGTGTCGACGCGGCTTCGCAAGCGATTGACGCCGGTTTGATCGGGTGGTTGGCCTTTCGGGGGGGTCGACCTTCGCGAAGGGTCGGCCTTTGCGAGGGTTCGGCCTTTGCGAGAGTTCGGCCTTTGCGTAGCTTGGTCACGAGGTCGCCGCCCTGGTGGGAGGGGCGACGTCCAACGAGACCGCTCGTAATCGGCCGTCGCCCCTCCCACCAGGTCGACGCCCGGAGGCATTGTCAGCACACGGTTCGTGCCTTGCGATGGGCGCTGTGATCGGTTTCGATCGGGTCCTCTGGTTCGCGCGAGCCGCGCTAAGTGGCCGCGCTCTCGCTAGTCGCTCCCGCGCAGAGCCGTATTCGTAGAGCCATACTCGCAGAACCGTACTCTTGCAAAGCCATTCCAGGCCAACACATCCACGTGCACCTCGCCCTTGTACTCCAATGGTGCCGAGGTGTCGCCCGGTGGGTGGGGGGCGGCGGCCATCGAGGGCGCCGAGGAGCGCAGCGATCGGATGGGCGCGCGCAGCGCGCTTCGTTCCTCTGACTCGCGGCGCCTGTTTGAGCGCAGAGAGCGTAGCGAACGAAGCGAGTTCGCCGC
>JAKPAM010000094.1 GCA_029779435.1 Pseudomonadota bacterium
TGACGCGGGGCATCGTACTTGGATCGGCAGAGGCGAGCTTGTGATCGAAGCTGTCGGACATGATGACTTCGCCGGTTGCGGCGTTGATCAGCCTTAGCGTGATGCGGCCACCTCCCGAATAGGAAGTGAGTTCACGATCCGACATGCGCAACTGGCGGGTATGGCGCAGGTACTCGAAACGCTCGATCGTCGGAATCAGGATCAGGTCGGTGGCCAGTTGCTGGCCGATGCGGGCACTGTCCTGGACGCGGACATTCCCGCTGTTGATGTGATCGATTTCCGCCTGCAACTCGTCGCCAAACTCACGATCCAGAACGATGAAGCGTTTGGTCTGGGTCAGTATGTCGGACAATTGCGCTCGAACCGATCGCGCGACGTCGTTGGCACCAACCTTGTTGTCACCAACCGCGAAACTCCCGACCATCGTCTTCGGCATGGCGACGACGATCTTCGGCCGGCCTTTCTCATCAGGCGCACGGTACTGCGCGACATCGGCGCGGACTTTCACCTTCCAATAGCTGCGCATCTTCTTGTGATGCGTGTCCGACGCGTAGGAGGTGGCGCCGCGATTGACGTTTACGCTGGCACGATCGTTGTATGACGCTGATCCAGAGAAGCTCGACGAATCGCTGGCGCTGGCGTTGCCAGCCCGCAGGCGGGTATCGCTTTGCGCGTCGACGCTGACAGCGCCCTCAGAGGACGCGGATGCCTTGTAGCTGTAGCCGGCATCCGACGCACGCACCTTGTTGATGGTCTCCTCGTCGAGCTGATGGATCTCTTCCTGCCCGAGGATCTCGAACCCGGTGATCGCGCCTTGGCTGGCGGCAACGATCTTCTGCGTGAATGCTTCGGCCCGAGCGGATTGGATTTGGGTCCCGTTCACCGACATGTCCAGTCCCGCGCGCATGCTTTGGAACTGGCTGGCTACCCGCACGCCGTTGACTTGCTCGGCAGCCGATTGCAGTGCCGAAACGATAGCGGCTTCGGGCGTGCTGCCGATCGCCTCGACCTCGCGGCTGACTTTGGTAGCTCCGCCGAAGTTCGGTGCAGGCGTGCCTTGGGGCGTGGCGCGTGGCGTCGTGGCCTGGGCTGTTGGTGCGGGCGTCGGCGCCGAAGCGGTTGGAGGCGCCTTGGGCTCCTCCTTGCTTCCGCATGCCGACAGCAACGCGAATGTCAGCGCCCATGCGCAACGTTCGAAGGTCTTGACCATGTCGGATCGTCCTGAATGCCTGTACTCGAGAATCAGATGAGGCTCGTGGCGTCTTTGGGAACGGGGATGCCGTTGCTCGTGGCGAACTGGACTGCGTTCTTGAGCACGTCCGTCATGCGTGAGACATTCCCAGGCAGGTTCTGCGCGATGTACGCGCCCGATTTCAGCTTCGGGATCATCAACGGCGATGCGCTCGTGAGGCTGGACGCGAAGCCCTGCGCATCGTTGCGCATGTCCAGGTACTTCTTGACACCAGTGGCCATCGAGAGCAGCCCCTTGGTGTAAGTGGCTTTTGCTTCGTCGCTCTTGAGCTTGGCGCCGGATTTGAGCCGTTCGGCGATAGCGGCGGTGTCGTCGCTAATGGCTTTGTCCGATGCCTCGATGTCGCTGGCTGACAGCGAGTCGGCGCTCGCACTTGCGTTGATCTGGGCTGCCTGGATACCCAGTGCGTCGCACAGATGCTGGTTGGCGGCCTGAACATCCTTGCCCGCAGCCACATAGGTTCGCACGAGCTGGTCTTGCTGCGTGCTCAAATCGGGACCTGCACCAGCGCCACCGGCCGATTTACCGCCAAAGAGACTGCCGAGCTGTGCGAAGGAAACAGAAGGCGCTCCGAGCGCCAGAGCGACGGGAGCAGTGGCGAGGAGTTTGCGGCGATTCATTTGCATGATCGATCCTTAGTGGAGTAGCAGAGTGACGAGATGGAGGAGAGGAGGGTGATCCACTTACTGGATACCCATCGTGGTCATGCGGCTGGACAGTTCCTGGGCCGCGTTGCCGGATGCGAGTTGAAGCGCGTTGCCGCGCGCCTCGGCCTCGGTGGGGCCGACACCCGAGTAGGACACGGGGCCGACGGCAACACGGGTGCGAGGAATCGCTTTCGTGACGTCCAGCACCGTGGCATTGACGGTGACGGCAACCCGTACGAGTCCGGTCTGAGGGTCTTTGTCTGCCATACCGACGTCGAGCGTGCCCAGCGCGATGTACGGAATGCCCGCTTCCTTCATGCCCGCCGCGATCGCGCGCAGCGTTTGCGGTTGCAGGTCGTTGCCGGACTTGTAGTCGTTCTCGATGTCGGAGACCTTGAATTTCCCGGACTCGACCATGGCGCTTTCGATCACGTCATAGCCGGCCTGGGAGAACTTCGAGACGAACACCTGATTTAGGTTGGCGCTGGGTAAGACCTGCCAGGTGGACTCGGCAGCCCTTTTCGTCGTGCTGCCACCGGTCTCGGAACTGGCCGAGGTGTTCAGAGAGACCTTCATGGTCTTCTGACGCTCTTCCGACGATGAGCCGAACGTGTCGACCCGAGACCCTTTGATCGATTCCCCTTCGCTGGTGCGTTCCTTGACCGAGTCGCCCTCATGGCGGATGCCATTCGCTTGCGCCGACCGGTCTTCGCGCTTGTAGACGCGATCATCGAAGGTCTTGAGTGAAGCGACTTGCCGGGAGACGAACACGAAGCTCAGCGCCGACTTCTCGTTCGCTGCCGCCTTGCCGATGGCGGAGCCCGCCTGCGTGGCGTTGCGCAGATTCGCCACGTTCAGAGAGGCGCGGACGGCTACCGTGTACTGGAAGTCTTTTGGGTCGTCGACTTCCGACAGAACAGTCGTATCGAGAATGTACCGATTGGGGTTTTCAAGGAATTTCGCGCGGATGGCGTCGAAGTTCGCGGATTCGGACTGGCCCGCCTCGGCGAAATACATTTCGATGGCTTTCAGGGTCGCCTCCTGCCGGGCTTTCTGCTTGAATGCCGCCGGCGCTTCCTTGCGATCAAATACGCCCAGTAGCTCCTTGTAGTTGGCTGAATATTGGCCGCGCGCCTGATGGACTTGTGCGCCTGCTTGCAGGGCTATGCTCGCGAGCAACAGAGAGGCAATGGCTTTGATTATTTGCATTGTTTTATCAACTCACTCGTTTGGATTAATTGTTTATTGATATCCGGCGCCGATGCTGCGGTTTTGATCCACGAGCCGTCCCCTGTTCCGGCAATTTCTTGAGCCAGTTTCACAAACATACCGTTGATAGAATCGTAGAAATTCGGTGCGTCGTCTCCATAGTCCTGGCTGGCGGGGATGACTCGGGTTTCGCCGTTCTTGAGAGCCGTGCTCATATAGGCCTTGCGAGTCATGGGCTCTTCGAGTTTGATTTGGCTGTAAGATGCATAGATATACGATGTCCCTCCACCAGGAACCTCGGCGAATTTGACCTTCTTCAGGTTCGAGAGTTCGACGGAGATTTCGTAATCGGGTTTCGGAAGTTTGAGTTCCCAAACCGTTCCATCGGAGACTCGATACGACATTACGTTTCCGATCGCGTAGCCTTTAGTGAATGGAACGATCGGGATGCCGGCTCGTGTCGAGATGGCTTCGCTGACGAGATCCGCGGCCCAGCTTTCCGCCGCTGACGGGTCATTCTTGATGTAGGAGGGCAGCAGTTGGGCGGCCTCTGGCGCGATACGAGCCGAGGTAACTTGCACGTAGCGTGACACCTGATTCGGAATCGTCGCCCCGGCGACGCTCGCCGAGAAGCGGGCCAGCAGGCCCGGCTTGTCTTTCGCCCCTTCATAGACCAGCTTGACGCGTTCCTGGATTTCCCGCGTGCTCGGCTCGTGGTCGAGAGTGTCCACATAGGCGAAGCTGATCGGATAAGAGCGTACGACGTTCATGGATTTGAAATCGAAGAACATCGATTGGCCGCGTATCAGGGCCATCAATTTGTAGATGCTGCCGAATTTTTCGACAGAAATCGTTTCTGAGCCGATCACAAGCGCGACAGAGAGGGCCTGGTCCCTGCCTTTCAGTTCTGCAATTTGCGATACGATTCGGATATGTTCCGACGGAGAGGCAGTCAGCGATCGAAAAAGAGTCGCGTGGAGCGGCGAATCGGAGGTTTTCAGTGATGATTCGTAGCGACGCGAATAGGGGAAACGCTGATCGAGCGAGGCGTCGGACCCGGAGTATGCGAATCCTGCAAAAGCAACTTCTACCGGCCCCGCCAGAGCGTTTCCGCTCAACACCAAAATTCCGATAAATAGGGTAGCTAATTTATTAAAAAAGCTTCGCCGAATTGCCATTTTTGTGTTCGTCGATGGTATAATTATTTCGGTTCGATGCTTCTGATGTTTCCTGAATGCTGGGGCTGGGGCTGGGGCTGGGGCTGGGGCTATCTTGCGCGGACGAAATGCCGATGGCGAAGGATCAGCGGTCGTTGCACGTAAGGAGGGCGTTGTAATTCATCGAAAAGGAGCCGCGTTCGATGATCGCCCTGTTACGACAAGGTACCGTCGGGTCTTTTGCACGGTTGTCGGCCGGAGGCACGTCTCGAAGCTGCCGCGTGCATGCCGCCAACAGTTGGCGTTATCCGCAGGTGATCGAAGCCTCGGGCGTTTAATCGATTAAGCCGACAAAGCCTGTCAACTGCTGGATACCGAGCTTGTGTCGGCGCTGCCCTGGTCACACGCCGGGATGGCAGGGTCTTTACGATTCAGCCGATCAGACTGGCCGCGGATGCAGAGTCGAGTCGTCGGCCCCGATCCGAAAGACTGGATTCAGGCGCGTACCCGCCGATGTCGCCCGCGGCGGCAGGACGTTGCGTCGTACCAAGGGCATGACTACTCGGCGTCGACAATCGTCGTACAGCGCAGATTGGACCCCGACCACGAAGGGAATGCGGGCCCTGAGCGGCCCCTTATTACGGTGAACGTCGAACTGCGCCATTGAATGCCGTCACAGCGTGCTGTGTTTGTCGGCGAACGATCCCAGTGCATCATGGACGTCGTTCCACTCGTTGGCACAGGTCTGGGCTTGCCGCAACCGTTCCTGGTGCGCGCGTTCCTGTTGCTGCACGTAGCCGCTCAGCAAGGTTTCCACCGTTGCGGACAGGTTGTCGCTGGTCAGCGGTGAGCCCCCTTATAGCGTCAAAGTAATCAGCGTCACCTCGGTCTCCTGGCGGACCGTCATCGGCAGGCCGCAGTGCTGAAACACCTTGAGCATCGGTATATTGTCGGATAGCACTTCGGCGTCGAACGTCTTGATGCCGGCGTCGCGCGCGATCAGGATCAGATGGCGGATCAGCAGCGAGGCCACGCCGAGCCCCTGGTGCGCGTCGTCGGTCATGAACGAGACCTCCGCGCGTCCAGGCTCGGTCACGATGTAGCGCGCGCCGCCTATGCCGATCTCCTGGCCGTCCTCCTCCTCGAATCCCGCTGCCAGGGCCACGTTGGACACGAGATCGACGTTTACCTGGTAGTCGATCTCCTGTTCGCTGAAGCTGCGCTTGAAACTGAAGAAGCGCCGATACCGTGTCGCATCGCTGGTGCGGGCGATGAAGTCGAGCCAGCGTTCCCGATCCGCCGGGGTGACTGCACGAATCTTGATCCGTCGCCCGTCGCGCAGGGTTTCGATCGCGGAATAAGTTGCGACGTTCACGATACGTTCCCTTGTCTCGCATGGGCGAGCGTCGATGATCGTCGACCGGCGGTCGATGGTCAACCCGTCCCGTACACCGCTCGTCCGAACTGGATCCACAACACGGCCAGCACCGCGTTGCTGGCTGCGAAGGCGATGAACCGGTCGATGAGCCGGTTATAAGTGACATGGATCAGGCTGTGCGCGATGCGCAGAGCGACATAAGTCCATGCGGTGCCGATCATCGCGGGTGTGCTCACCCCGAGTGCCGTGGCGGCCACGCAGGCCGCGTAGAACAGCACCGGCAGTTCGAGCAGATTCATGTAGTTGCGATTGGCCAGTGCGACGGCGTCAGGCACGCGCGGCGATTCGCCCATCGCGAAGTCGTCTGGCCGGACGTGGCCCCGCAGCGCCGCCCGGATCCGCCGGAACGCGATCAGCAGCAGGATGGCGAAGGTCCAAGTGACCAGCGTGAATACGGGGGCGAGCAGCGAGGCTTGGGTCATCATCGGATCGGAAGCGTCAACAAACTGACACGGGAATGAAACAACGCGGGATGCCCTCTGCGTCGATACCACCACGCCGGAGCGCCGCAGCCTGTCGCATCAGAAGCTGACCATCACCACAGCGGCAAGAACAGCTTCAACGGATCGTCAGTGGTGGGGGTGAACTCGTGCTGCCGGTAAAAGCGCGCGGCAGCTTCGTTCTTCGCATCCACGAACAGCCCCGCGCTGCCGACCGATTGCGCGGCTAGACGAGCCCTGCTGACTGCATCGGACAGTAGCAACCGCCCCAGTCCTTGACCATGCATGTCGGCCCGCGTCGCCAGGCGTCCCAAGCGAGTGACGGGGATCTGACGCGGTAAGCGCTTGGCGTGCCTGGTCGGCAAGTCGTCGGTGAGAACGAACGCCGATGCCAGCGCGTAGAAGCCGAGAATGCTCGTGACCGCCAACGCGTAGCCCGCTTGCCCCCACGAATCGATCACGGTGTCATCGGCGGGAACCGCCACGAAGGTTCGTGAAATGCCCTTGCCCTGATGCTGGAGTGCGGTGTGTTTCAACCAGTTGTCGAGAGTCCCGACGCCGCAATCAAATCCGTTTCGGTCGTGGTGTCCAGTCAAGGGTTCCAGCTTGATCATCGCGTCGGGCCGTGTAGTCGTCGAGAGCCGCTTTCAGCTTGGCTTTGGGAGGCTGGGGGTGATCGAGCGCCGCGGTGAACGCTTCGGTATCGCGAATGCTCAGGCGAATGATGCGCTCGCGCTCGATGACGCGTTCAGCCTCCAGTAAGGCGGCCTGGACGATGAACTGGTTGAGCGTGGCGCCCGTCAGACCTGCAGCCATTTCCAGGGTTTCCTGGACGGCCTGCGGCACACGGGCGGTGATCCGGCCTCGTTCCAGAGATGCGTTTGGCATGGGGGCTCCTTTGACGGCACTTTGGCATTGTAATGAGATGGAGACAAAATGTCACCACTTCACGTGACTTGCCGTTGGCGCCCGTTGCGCTCTTGCAGGTCTCTTTTCCGGCCCGGCTAATCGAAGACCCATCGTTGCGAAAATCGCCGACGGGTTTGGTGGGTTCAACGTTCTCGGTTCACGCCGGCTTTGCCCGATCCGGGTAGCTGGCCGCCATACCGTCGCGCACGTCCTGCTGGATACCGTATTGCGGGAACGGATAGCGCAGTCCGTTGCGGCCCAACGCTTTCATGCCGGCGAGCGCTTGCGGCAGCATCCGCGGCGGCAGCGCCATCAGCATCTCGTCGTCCAGCACGCCGCCGTAGCGGCGTTCGGCGAAGCACGGGATCGACAGGCTGGCTTCGCCGGTGCGCAGCGCGCGGCCCCACGAGTCGGCGCATGCGGATTCGCCGACCACGCTCCAGTCGAAGCGCTTGTAGCCGGACCACTGCAAGCCGTTGATGAAGTACATCATCGCGCCCGGCGTCGCGTAGAACAGCACGATGTCGGGCGGATCGAGCCGGCCGCTGGCCAGCGGCGAGACGGCCATCGCCTCGAAGCGGCCGATCGGCACGACGTTCATCGCGGACTGATGCGCGCGGGAGTCTTCGGGCGTCGCGTACCAGACGCCGACCATCGATTTGCCCGATGCCCAGGCTTCGTCCTGTCCGCCCAGACCGACGACCGCTTTGCATTGCGCGCCCACCAGATCGGCGCCGGTGATCCCCACGGTCCAGCCCAGGCGCGCGGCTTGCGCGACGATCTGGTCGGTGGTGTGGATGCTGCGCGGGCGGCGGATCTTGGGGATTGCCTCCATCTCGGCGGCGGTCTTGAACATCTTCATCCCGAACGGGATGCTGCGCAGCTTGAGCACCTGCTCCAGCTCGGTGGACAGGGCCTTCAGGGTGGCGGCGTCGAGCGTCGGCTCGGTGGCGGCCGGGGTTGCGGGAGCGTTCATCGTTATTGTCTCCAAGTTTGTCCTTGGATCTTACGTGAACCCACCGCGTTTCAGGCCGAGGCAGCGCTGGATGCGCATTCCGGCGCGACGCCGCAATGCTGAGGGGTCAACTGTCGATGTTGGCGCTTACCGACAATAAACCAGGTCAGTGAAACCGCCGCCGCAGCGTGATCACGTCGGCCAGCCGGACGCCGGTCGAACGGGGCGGCGGCTTGCGCGCCGGCGCGGCGTTCTGCAGCAGGCGTTCCCATTCGTCGATGAGCTGCGCGCAAGTCTCGCGCACCACCGGCGCCACGTCCTGGCGCTCGGCGATCAATTCCAGGTGGCGCAGGATCGTGTGCGCGAGGCGCGCGCAACCGCCATCCCGGCTGTACGCCGACATCAGGTGTAGCGCTGCGCTGATGATCACCTCGGGGCGCGATTCCTCAGGCTTGGGGGACGGATGCGATTCGGCCATGTCGGTTCCCGGGGGCACCAGCGGATGAACGTTCGATAGGGGCATGGCGGTTCGATGCGGACGGCGCCGCCGTGTGATTCGACGATGAGGCTGGCAGTGAATTTAATACGACTCATTCTCATTGGCAAATCAATGTTGCAGATAGGGATCGAACGAGTGACCGCCCCATCGGGGGCGAACTTCCGATCGCCCTCGATCTGCGCGCATCCGGCCGCGATTCGACCGGTGTCGACCGTCATTTGCCCTGTAAAATAATTCAGCAATGACATTGACCCTACTGATCACCCTTCCGTTCCTGGGCAGCCTGCTGGCAGCGCTGCAACCGACCAACGCCAGGAACCGGGAGGCCTGGTTGGCAGGGGGCATCGCGTTCATCTGCCTGGTACTGGCCGCGATCCAGTATCCGGAGATCGTCGAGCAGGGCGTGCTGAGCTCGCAGATCGAATGGGTGCCGTCGTTGGGGTTGGACTTCACGCTGCGGCTCGACGGCCTGGCCTGGATCTTCCTGCTGCTGATCTTCGGCATCGGCGCGCTGGTGTCGGTCTACGCGCGCTACTACATGTCGCCCGAAGACCCGGTGCCCCGCTTCTTCGCGTTCCTGCTGGCATTCATGGGCGCGATGGTCGGCGTCGTGCTGTCGGGCAACCTGATCCAGCTCGTGTTGTTCTGGGAGCTGACGAGCCTGGTCTCGTTCATGCTGATCGGCTACTGGCATCACCGGGCCGACGCCCGGCGCGGTGCCCGCATGGCGCTGACGATCACCGCGGCGGGCGGCTTGTGCCTGTTCGCCGGTGTGCTGATGCTGGGGCAGATCGTCGGCAGCTACTCGCTCGACGATGTGCTGTCCGCCGGTGACCGGATCCGCGCGCACCCGTGGTACCTGCCGATGCTGATCCTGGTGGCGCTGGGCGCGCTGACCAAGAGCGCGCAGTTCCCGTTCCAGTTCTGGCTGCCCAACGCGATGGCGGCGCCCACGCCGGTGTCGGCGTACCTGCACTCGGCCACGATGGTCAAGGCCGGCGTGTTCCTGCTGGCGCGGCTGTGGCCGGCGCTGTCCGGCACCGACGAGTGGTTCTGGATCATCGGCACGGCCGGGCTGTGCACGCTGCTGATCGGCGCCTACAACGCGTTGTTCCAGCAGGACCTGAAGGGCGTGCTCGCCTATTCGACGATCAGCCACCTGGGCCTGATCACGTTGCTGCTGGGCTTGAACAGCCAGATGGCGGCCGTCGCGGCGGTCTTCCACATCATGAATCACGCGACGTTCAAGGCGTCGCTGTTCATGGCGGCGGGTATCGTCGACCACGAGGCCGGTACGCGCGACCTGCGCCGGCTCGGCGGCCTGCGCCGGAGCATGCCTTACACCGCGACACTGGCAATCGTCGCCTGCGCGGCGATGGCGGGCGTGCCGCTGCTCAACGGTTTCCTGTCCAAGGAGATGTTCTTCGCCGAGACCGTCTACCTGGGCGGCGAGGGCTCGTGGATGTCGACCGCGCTGCCGGTGCTGGCCACCGTGGCCGGCACGTTCAGCGTCGCGTATTCGCTGCGCTTCGTCTATGCAACGTTCTTCGGCAGTCCGCGCGCCGACCTGCCGCGCGAGCCGCACGAGCCGCCGCGGTGGATGCGGTTCCCGGTCGAGGCGCTGGTTTTCCTGTGCCTGCTCGTCGGCATCGTGCCGCAAAGGACGGTCGGGCCGTTGCTGGAAGTGGGGGCCGCCGCGATGCTGCAATCGACGCCGCCCGAGTACAGCCTGGCGATCTGGCACGGGATCAATCTGCCGCTGATGATGAGCGTGGTCGCGCTGGTGGCCGGCGTGATGCTGTACAAGGCGTTGCTGCCGTGGCTGCGCAGCCGCACGGTGATGACGGTGCCGGTCACCGGCTGGTTCGACGGGCGGCGGACCTACCGCGCGCTGCTGATCCGGGGGTCGATGGCCGCGCGAACGATAGGCCGCGTCTTCAGCACCCGCAAGCTGCAAAAGCAACTGCTGCTGGTCGTGGTCGTCGCGTTCGCCGCCGGGGCCACGCCTTTGTGGCTCGGGCACGGCTTGTCGCGCGGGCCGGTGCCGACCAAGGAAATCAACCCGGTGTTCGTCGTGTTCTGGGCGATCGGCATGGCCTGCGCGATCGGGGCCGCGTACCAGGCCAAGTACCACCGGCTGGCCGCGCTGATCATGCTCGGCGGGGCGGGGCTGGTCACCTGCCTCACGTACGTGTGGTTTTCGGCGCCGGACCTGGCGCTGACACAACTAATGGTCGAGATCGTCACCACGACGCTGATGCTGCTCGGCTTGCGCTGGCTGCCCAAGCGGTTCGAGCCGCAGTTCGCGCGGGGCGCGGCCGGACTGCGCGGCCTGTCGCGCGCCCGCGGGCGGCGCGTGCGCGACCTGGTCGTCGCGATCGTCGGCGGCTCGGGGGTCGGCGCGCTGGCCTTCGCGGTGCTGACCCGGCCGTTCCCGGAGTCGGTCGCCAACCACTACCTGGCGCGATCGTTGTCCGAGGGCGGCGGCGCCAACACCGTCAACGTCATCATCGTCGACTTCCGCGGCTTCGACACGATGGGCGAGATCGTCGTGCTCGGCGTCGTCGCGCTGACGGTGTTCGCGCTGCTGCGGCGGTTCCGCCCGCCGCCCGAGAGCCTCGAGACTCCGCATCAGCGTCGCATCCGTACGATCGACGAGATGCTCGAAGCCGAGGAAGCGGCCGAAATCGCCGCCGAACTGGCCGCTCGCGAGCAGGCCGAGGCGGTGCGGCGCGCGGCGCTGGCCGCGCAGGCGGTGGCCGCCGACGCGGTGCGCGCGGCGATCGAAACGCAGGAAGCGCACGAAGCCGCGGTCGCGCAGGGGCTCGTGCAGGAGGTGGCCGACGGTCCGGCCGATCGCGCCTCCGACGAGGAGGCGGCCGAACGGATCCGACGCAAGCGCATCGAACGCCACGCGATCGACTCGGCCACCGGCGATTTCGTGCTGCCGGCGATCGTGCTGCGACTGATGATGCCGCTGGCCGGCCTGGTGTCGGTCTATCTGTTCCTGCGCGGGCACAATAATCCGGGGGGCGGCTTCGTCGCCGGGCTGGTGTTCGCCGTCGCGATCATCATGCAGTACATGGTCAGCGGTACCGACTGGGTCGAGGCTCACATGTCGCTGCGGCCGGTGCGCTGGATCGCCGTCGGGCTGCTGCTGGCGGCCGGCACCGGCGCGTCGGCGATCGTGTCCGGCCTTCCGTGGCTCAGCAGCCAGGACGTGCACCTGCACCTGCCGGTGATCGGCGAACTGCACCTGAGTACCGTCATGGTGTTCGACCTCGGCGTGTTCGCGCTGGTGGTCGGCGCGACGATCCTGATCCTGATCGCGCTGGCCCACCAGTCGCGCCGCCGTCATCGCGCGATCGTCGCGTCGGGCCGTCAGCGCGCGACGGCGACGGTCGAATCCTGATCCCCGGCCCCGGCATCCACCTGGAACCTCTGCGATGGAACTTCTCTACGCGATATCGATCGCGGTCTTGACCGGCTCCGGCATCTGGCTGCTGCTGCGCCCGCGTACGTTCCAGGTGCTGATGGGGCTGTCGCTGCTGTCGTACGCGGTCAACCTGTTCATCTTCGCGATGGGGCGTTTGTCGGTCAACCGTGCACCGTTCGTCGCCGCCGGCGAGCCGGCTTCGCTGGCGCTGTACGACGACCCGCTGCCGCAGGCGCTGGTGCTGACGGCGATCGTCATCAGCTTCGCGACGACGGCGTTGTTCCTCGTCGTGCTGCTGGCCTCGCGCGGATTGACGGGCACCGACCACGTCGACGGCCAGGAGGCCGACGACTGATGACGCTGGCTCTCGAACATCTGCTGGTGGTGCCGATCGCGCTGCCGATGATCACCGGTGCGGGGATGCTGTTCATCGGCGACCGGCGTCGCCAGTTGCGCACATGGCTGAACCTGGCGTCGAGCGCGGCGTTCGTCGCGGTGTGCGTGACGCTGTTCGTGCTGGTCGCGCAGGGCTGGGGCGGACGCACCTCGATCGAGGCGCTGGACATCGGGCCGACGCCGATGCGGGAAGCCGCGGTCGGTGTCTACCTGGCCGGCAACTGGCCGGTGCCGATCGGCATCGCGCTGGCGATCGACCGGCTGTCGGCGTTGATGCTGGTGCTGACGGCGGTGCAGGGGCTGGCCAGCGCGATCTACGCGACCGCGCGCTGGGATCGCGCCGGCGCGCACTACCACTCGCTGTTCCAGTTCCAGTTGATGGGCCTGGCCGGCGCGTTCCTGACCGCCGACCTGTTCAACCTGTTCGTGTTCTTCGAGGTGCTGCTGGCCGCCTCCTATGGTCTGGTGCTGCACGGCACCGGCGAGGCGCGCGTCAGCGCGGGCCTGCATTACATCGTCGTCAATCTGGCGGCCGCCAGCCTGTTCCTGCTCGGCATCAGCCTGATCTACGCGACCACCGGCACGCTGACGCTGGCCGACATCGCGCTGCGGGTCACGACGGTGGCGCCGGCCGACCGCGGACTGCTCGAGACCGGCGTCGCGCTGATCGGCGTCGTGTTCCTGATCAAGGCGGGTGCGTGGCCGATGAACTTCTGGCTGCCGCCCGCTTATGGCTCGGCCAGCGCGCCGGTGGCCGCGCTGTTCTCGATCATGACCAAGGTCGGCCTGTACGCGGTCATCAGGATCTCGTCGCTGCTGCTCGGCGAGGACGCGACCAGCACGACGGCCGGGTTCGGCAACGAATGGCTGCTGGTGATCGGCGTGGTCACCGTGATGTTCGGCGTGATCGGCGTGTTCAACTCGCACGGGCTCGCCAAGCTGGGCTGCCATTTCGTCATCGTGTCGTCGGGCACGCTGATGGCCGCGCTGGCGCTCGACCAGCCGCGCGTGACCAGCGGCGCGCTGTTCTACCTGGTCAACTCGACGCTGGCGATCGGCGCGTTCTTCCTGCTGGTCGAGATGGTCGAGCGCAGCCGAGTGCCCGAAGGCGTGCACCCGGCCGATCACTACCAGCATCACGAGCTGGACCATGGCGACGATCCGTCGGTCGCCGACGTCGAGATCGTCGGCGTGCCGATCTCGTCGGCCACGGCGTTCCTGGGCCTGAGCTTCATCGGCAGCGGCCTGTTGTTGATCGGTCTGCCGCCGCTGTCGGGCTTCCTGGCCAAGTTCTCGCTGCTGTCGGCGGTGCTCAGCGACGAGAGCATCGCCGCCGGCCGCGATGCGCTGCTGCCCGGCAACGGCGCGTGGTGGCTGTTCGCGCTGGTGATCCTGTCCGGCCTGGCCGGCACGATCGCGTTCACGCGCGCCGGCATCCGGCTGTTCTGGGCGGTCTCGTCGCGCAAGGCGCCGGTGCTGCGCGCGAACGAGGCGCTGCCGGTGATGCTGCTGCTGGGCTGCTGCCTGGCGATCACGATCTTCGCCGACCCGCTGCAGCGCTTCCTGCAGACGACCGCCGAGACGCTGGCCGCCCCGAGCGCCTACGTGCAATCGGTGATGCAGGCGAGGCCGATGCCATGACTTCGCCGCTTTTCCGTGGACTGCCGCGTCGACTGCTGCGCGGATTGTTGCCGTCGCCGCTGCTGTCGCTGGCGATCTGGGGGTTCTGGCTGCTGCTCAATGGCAGCGTGGCGCCCGGGCACCTGATCCTGGGCGCGGTGCTCGGCGTGTACGCGCCGTGGGTCACCAGGCGGCTGCGTCCGCAGCGCGCGTACGTGCGCCATCCGTGGCTGATCATCAAGCTGATCGCGCACCTGATGGTCGACATCATGCAGTCGAACCTGCGCGGTGCGCGGCTGTTCCTGACCAATCCGGCGGACCTGAAATCCGGCTTCGTCACGATCCCGCTGCGGCTGCGCGAACCGCACGGCCTGATCGTGCTCGCGACCTGCATCAACGCGTCGCCGATGCTGGTGTGGGTGCGGATCACCGAAGATCGCGGCGAGGTGACGCTGCACCTGCTCGAACTGCGCCGCGCGACCGAACTGATCGAAGGGTTGCGCCGCCGCTATGAAGAACCCCTGATCCGCATCTTCCAGGAACACCACCCCGATTACCGCGCGCGCGACGGCGCGGCGTCGCGCGGCGGTGGTCCCAAGGACGCGGGCAAGGAAGCGGGTAATGCGCCCACCCCCGACAAGCCGGAGGCCGTCACATGAGTCCGATCCTCGCCTGGGGCACCGCGTTGGCGATGCTCTGTTTCGCGGTTGCGATGCTGTTCGCGCTGATCCGCCTGTTCCGCGGGCCGGCCGCGCAGGATCGCGTGCTCGCGCTCGACACGATGTACATGAACGCGATGATGATCCTGCTGGTGCTGGGCATCCGCTTCGATACGATGCTGTATTTCGAGGTCGCGCTGATCATCGCGATGCTGGGCTTCGTCAGCAGCGTCGCGCTGGCCAAGTTCCTCCTTCGTGGCGAGGTCATCGAATGAACATGCAATGGTCGATGATGCCCCCGACGCTGTACGCGTCGTGGGTGCCGATGTGGGTCGAGATCCTCATCACCGTGCTGCTGGTCGCCGGCGGCATCATCACGCTGATCGGGTCGCTGGGGTTGCTGCGGATGAACGATTTCTTCCAGCGGCTGCACGGCCCGTCGATGGGCAACACGCTGGGCTCGATGTGCATCCTGCTCGGTTCGCTGCTGTTCTTCTCGTTCAGCCGCCACGAACTGGTCTTCCATGAAGTGCTGATCCTGCTGTTCGTGCTGCTGACGGCGCCCGTCGTCGGGATGCTGCTGGCGCGCGCGGCGCTCTACCGCAAGCAGGGCGTGGCGCTGTCCGCGCAGGTCAACGCGCGGAACGGCGCACCGGACGCGGGACCGGCCCGATCTTCTGCCGCCGACGCGCTCGCGCAAGCGGCAGTTGCACGAGCCGACCCTCCCGCGCCGGACGCCGGCGCCGCCGATTCCCATCACCCATCGAGGAGACCCGAATGAACGCGCTTTTCGACCTGAAGGACAAGGTCGCCATCGTCACCGGCGGCAGCCGGGGCATCGGCAAGGCGATCTGCGAGCGCCTGGCGCAGCATGGCGCCAAGGTCGTCGTTTCCAGCCGCAAGCTCGACGCCTGCGAGGAAGTCGTCCGGGGCATCCGCGCCAATGGCGGCGAGGCCGTCGCGCACGCCTGCAACATCGGCCATAAGGAACAGCTCCGGCAACTGGTGGATTTCACCAACGGTCACTACGGCGGCATCGACGTGCTGGTCTGCAATGCGGCCGTCAATCCTTATTTCGGCCCGTCGGCCGGCACCCCGGACGAGGCGTTCGACCGCGTGATGGGCAGCAACGTCAAGAGCAACTTCTGGCTGGCCAACATGGCGATCCCTCACATGATCGCGCGCGGCGGCGGCTCGGTCATCATCGTGTCGTCGATCGGCGGCTACCTCGGATCCGACGTGCTCGGCGTCTACGCGATCTCCAAGGCCGCCGACCTGCAACTGGCGCGCAACCTGTGCGTCGAGCATGGTGCCCACAACATCCGCGCGAACTGCATCGCGCCGGGGTTGATCCGCACCGATTTCGCACGGGCGCTGTGGGAAGACAAGGCGATCCTCGCGCAGCGCACGCGCACGACACCGATGCGCCGCATCGGCGAGCCCGACGAGATCGCCGGGGCGGCGGTCTTCCTGGCCAGCCCCGCCGGCAGCTACATGAGCGGGCAGAGCCTGATCATCGACGGCGGCCGCGTAGCCGGCGCGCCGACCGAGCGCTGATGCGCGTCATGGATACGCCCGACGAAGACCCGGCGCCTCATCCCGACACGGTCCTGCTGCATGGGGACCGCGCGCTGCACGACGACGCCGCGCTGGTGCCGCCGATCACCTACAGCGCGACGTTCCTGGCTCGCGACGAGGCCGATTTCGGCGACATGGCCGCGCGCCCTCGCCACCCGCGCTTCTATACGCGCTATGGCAACCCGCTGCACGCCCGTGTGGCGCGCATCGTCGCGCGGCTCGAAGGCACGACCGATGCGCTGGTGATGGGATCGGGCATGGGCGCGATCTCGACCACGGCGCTGGCGCTGCTCGAGGCCGGCGACCACGTGATCGCGCAGAGCCGCCACTACATGAGCACGTCCAAGCTCGTCGAAGAGCTGCTGCCGCGTTTCGGCGTGACGGCGACCGTCGTCGAGCAGACCGATCCGGCGGCGTTCGAGGCGGCCATCCGTCCCGAGACGCGGCTGATCATCGTCGAGACGCCGGCCAACCCGACGCTGGTCGTCACCGACCTGGCCGGGATCGCGGCGATCGCCCGGCCGCGCGGCATCCTGACGATCGCCGACAACACGTTCGCCTCGCCGCTGAACCAGCAGCCGCACCGGCATGGCATCGACATCGTCGTGCACAGCGCCACCAAGTACCTGGGCGGCCACCACGACCTGATGGCGGGTATCGTGTGCTGCGACGCGGCGCTGGCCGAGCGGATCTGGGCGACGCACGTCACGCTCGGATCGGTGCTGTCGCCGATGGATGCCTGGCTGCTGCTGCGCGGGCTGCGCACGCTGTCGCTGCGCGTCGAGCGGATCAACCGCAACGCGCTCGCGCTGGCCGGTTTCCTCGAAGCGCATCCGTCGGTCGCGCGCGTCCATTACCCCGGGCTCCCCAGCCATCCGCAGCACGCGCTCGCGCAGCGCCAGATGAGCGGCTATGGCGCGGTCATCGCGGTCGAGATCGACGGCGGCCATGCCGAGACCAGCCGCTTCGTCAGCGCGCTGCGCCTGTCGTCGCAGGCGGTCAGCCTGGGCGGGGTCGATTCGCTGGCCGTGCATACGGCGGCGATGTGGGCCGGCACGATGAACGCGGCGCAGATGGCGCGCGCCGGAATTCCGGTCAACATGGTCAGGATGTCCGTCGGCGTCGAACACATCGATGACCTGAAGGCCGACGTCGATCGCGCGCTGCGCGACGCGATGCGCAGTCCCTAGGTATTCGGGCGGCAGGCAGGCGCCGTCCAGACGTAACGTGCGGACACATAGGGAGCGGGCGCATGAAACGGTCACTCCGGTCGACGCTCGCCCTACAATGCAATGACCGACGAGCCCTCCACGACGAGGGCCGCGCCCCCTGAACGGAGGAGACACCATGCAACAGCAAAGTCGTACCCTTGCCACGCGCCAAGGCGCCGCGTCGCCCGACATCCTGGACGTCGTCGTCGTCGGCGCCGGATTCTCGGGCTTGTACCTGCTGCACCGCCTGCGCCAGGCGGGGTTCTCGACCCTCGTGCTCGAATCGGCCGACGACGTCGGCGGCACCTGGTACTGGAACCGCTACCCCGGCGCGCGCTGCGACATCCAGACGCTCGACTACCGCTACACGTTCGACCCGGAGCTGGACGAGGTATGGCAGTGGTCCGAGAAATACGCGACGCAGCCCGAGATCCTGCGCTACCTGGGCTTCGTCGCCGATCGCTATGACCTGCGCCGCGACATCCGTTTCGGGCAAAGCGTCGCGCAAGCCGAATGGGATGCCGCCGCCCAGCGCTGGCGGCTGACGCTGGCCGATGGCAGCTCGCTGAGCTGCCGGCACTACATCATGGCCACCGGCTGCCTGTCGTCGCCGAAACCGCCCGAGATCGACGGCTCCGATACGTTCGCGGGCGCGGTGTACATCACCGGACGCTGGCCGCACGAAGGCGTCGACTTCACCGGCAAGCGCGTCGCGGTCATCGGCACGGGTTCGTCGGCGATCCAGGCGATCCCGCTCATCGCCGAGCAGGCCGCGCACCTGACGGTGTTCCAGCGCACGCCCGGCTTCGCGTTGCCGGCGCACAATGGTCAGCCCTCGCCCGAGCGCGCGCAGCAGCGCGAACGCGATCGCGACGCTTATGTGCAGGCGGCGCGCCAGTCGATGACGGGTGTGCCGCTTCCCGTCGAGACTCCGTACAGTTGGCAGTTGACCGACGCGCAGCGCCGCGAACGCTTCGAGCAGGCATGGGCCGCTGGCGATCTGGTCACGATGCTGACGCAGTTGTGGGCCGACCAGGGGTCGGATCTGGAAGGCAATACGCTGGCGGCCGACATGATTCGCGAAAAGATCCGCGCGATCGTCAAGGATCCGCAGATCGCTGAGACGCTGCTGCCGCGCGATCATCCGTTCGGCGCCAAGCGGCCTTGTCTCGATACCAATTACTACGTGACTTACAACCGCCCGAACGTCACGCTGGTCGATCTGCGCGCCGAGCCGATCGAGCGGATCACGCCGGAGGGCATCCAGACATCGCGTCGCCCGATCGCCGTCGACGCGATCGTGTTCGCTACCGGCTTCGATGCGATGACCGGCGCGATCCTGGCCGTGCACCCGATCAAGGGCCGCGACGGCAAGACGCTGTCGGACGCCTGGTCCGGCGGGCCGCAATCGTATCTGGGCCTGATGGTCGCGGGTTTCCCGAACTTCTTCATGGTCACCGGCCCCGGCAGTCCGTCGGTGTTGTCGAACATGGCGGTGTCGATCGAGCAGCACGTCGACTGGATCGTCGATCGCCTGGTCGATCTGCGCGAGCGCGGCTTCGCGGCGATCGAGCCGACCGAGACCGCGCAGGCCGGCTGGCAGCAGCACGGTCTCGACTGCACGATGATGTCGCTGCACCGGCTGGCCAACACCTGGTACACGGGTGCCAACGTGCCGGGTAAGGTCCAGGGCGTGATGCCCTATATCGGGGGCGTCGGTCCTTATCGCGAGATCTGCGACGACGTGGTCGCCAAGGGGCTGCTCGGCCTGCGCCTGACCGGGCCGGATGGGCGCGAGCAGTGCAACGACGGGCGGATCGTGACGTTGCAGCCCGACGTGCGGATCGTGCTGAACATGCTCGGTTCGATGGGCTTGCCGCCGCTCGAATGCTTCGGCGCGGCCGGGGCACGCCAGTTCATCGCGCAGATGAACGCCGCCCGCCCGCCGGGCCGGCCGATCGGCGAAGTCATCGACGGCACGCTGCCGGGGGCGGACGGTTCGCTGCCTTATCGCCTGTACCGGCCGGCGACGAGCGGACCGCATCCGGTCGTCGTCTATTTCCACGGCGGCGGCTGGGTGCTGGGCGACGAGGGCTCCGACGATCCGTTCTGCCATGACCTGTGCCGGCGCAGCGACATGATCGTCGTCAGCGTCGGCTATCGGCATGCGCCCGAGCATCGCTTTCCCGCGGCGGCCGAGGACGCTCATGCGGCCACCCGCTGGATCGCCGACAACGTTCGCCAACTGGGTGGACGCGAAGGGCCCGTCATGGTGGCCGGGTGGAGCGCCGGGGGCAACCTCGCCGCCGTCACATGCCAGCTCGCGCGCGATCGCGGCGGCCCGGCGATCGCCGGGCAATTGCTCGTGTGTCCGGTGACCGACTGCCGGTTCGATCGGCCTTCTTATGAACAGAACGCCAACGGCTATTTCCTGACTCGCTCGCTGATGTTCTGGTTCTGGGACCTGTACTGCTCGCCGGCCGATCGCGAGGATCCGCGCGTCTCGCCGCTGCGCGGTCGCCTCGACGGGCTGCCGCCGGCCTTCATCGTCACCGCACAGTTCGACCCGTTGCGCGATGAAGGCCAGGCGTATGCCGACGCGCTGAAGGCGGCCGGCGTGCCCGTCGAGCGTTTCGACGGCCCCGGGCATTTCCACGCGTCGTACACGATGGTCGACGTCGTGTTGACCGGCAAGCCGGTGCGTGACGAGATGGCGCGGGCGCTGAAGGGCTTCGCCGGAACGGGAGGCGAGCGTGTCGCCGCCGGGCCGGCAGGGACGTCTTTGGCCAAGCAATCTGCCTGACGGGGGGCGCACGGCGATTCGATGCACCGCTCTGCATCGAATCGCACCACGTCGAACCTCGATGCGATACGACGCACCATGTTGCGTCGTATCGCACCATGATGGGATAAGCCGCTTCCAGGCGCGCGGCGATCCAAGCCGTGCGCGGGACTGCGCATGCGCTCTCCACGCAGTGCGAGTCCCCACTCCTGCTATCGCGATCGATGCACCATCATTGCGATCTATGCACCGAGGCGGTGCTGATGTCGAGAATTGCTGCGCCAGGCAGCAGGGCATCAGCGGCGAGATGGTGCAAAAAAATGGCTAGATGCGCCGCAGCAAGGCAAAATATCGGGTTCGTTCGCCTATCTGCACCGATAAAGGGATCTCGTGAAACACTCGTCCGCCCACCAGTTCCTGCGCTATGTTGCCGACCGCAACCCCGGTCAACCCGAATACCTGCAGGCCGTCACCGAGGTCATCGAGAGCCTCTGGCCGTTCATCGAAAAGCATCCGCGCTATGCCGAGAACAGCCTGCTCGAACGCCTGGTCGAGCCTGAACGGGCCATGTCCTTCCGGATCTGCTGGACCGACGATCGCGGCCAGGTGCACGTCAATCGCGGCTACCGCATCCAGCACAGCATGGCGATCGGTCCGTACAAGGGCGGCATGCGCTTCCATCCGTCGGTCAACCTGTCGGTGCTCAAATTCCTCGCGTTCGAACAGACGTTCAAGAACGCGCTGACGACGCTGCCGATGGGCGGCGGCAAGGGCGGGTCGGACTTCGATCCCAAGGGCCGCAGTTCGGCCGAGGTGATGCGCTTCTGCCAGGCTTTCGTGGCCGAGCTGTTCCGCCACGTCGGGTCCGATACCGACGTGCCGGCCGGTGACATCGGCGTCGGTGCGCGCGAGGTGGGCTTCATGGCGGGTATGCACAAGAAGCTGTCGAACCGCGCCGACTGCGTGTTCACCGGCAAGGGCCTGTCGTTCGGCGGCTCGCTGCTGCGTCCCGAGGCCACCGGCTACGGCACCGTCTACTTCGCCGATGCGATGCTCAAGACGCGGGGCTTGGCGTTCGAAGGGCTGCGGGTGTCGGTTTCCGGCTCGGGCAACGTCGCGCAGTACGCGATCGAAAAGGCGATGGCGCTGGGCGCGCGTGTCGTGACGGTGTCCGATTCCAGCGGCTCCGTCATCGACGAGCAAGGCTTCACGCCCGAGAAGCTGGCCGTGCTGATGGACATCAAGAACGAGGGCTATGGACGCGTCAGCGACTATGCGAAGCGCGTCGGTGCCCGTTTCGAGGACGGCAAGCGGCCGTGGCACGTGCCGGTCGACGTCGCGCTGCCGTGCGCGACGCAGAACGAGCTGGACGAAGCTGACGCGGCCACGCTGATCCGCAACGGCGTCAAGTGCGTGGCCGAGGGCGCCAACATGCCGTCGTCGAGCGAGGCCGCGCGGGCGTTCGAAAACGCCGGCGTGCTGTTCGGCCCCGGCAAGGCGAGCAACGCCGGCGGCGTGGCCACGTCGGGACTCGAGATGAGCCAGAACGCGCAGCGCCTGTCGTGGCCGCGCGCCGAAGTCGACGCGCGCCTGTTCGAGATCATGCAGGGCATCCATACGGCCTGCGTCGAGCATGGCCGGCGTCCCGACGGCTCGGTCAGCTACATCGACGGCGCGAACATCGCCGGTTTCGTCAAAGTGGCCGATGCGATGATCGCGCAAGGCGTCATCTGACGCTGTTCCTGCAAGGGCGCGCGCCCGGTTGACCTGGGTCAACGGCGGCGCGCACCCGTCCTCTAAGATCGACATCGACCGGCTTGGCACGTCGCAGCGCCGTAGCCGGTCCGCCGAAGATCAAGATGGAGGACGCGATGGGCGAGGCGATCAACAAGCGTGTGGCCGCGGAGGTCGCGGCGCGCATCGGCGAGGCCGCGGCGGGTGCCGCGAGCCCGATGGCCAGCAACTCTGCCCGCGACCGAGCCCTGGCGGTCATCCTGCGTGAGCACCGCCATCTGGCCAGCGTGCTGATCCTGTTCGATGCGCAGATGGCCGAAATCGTCGAAGGCAACAAGGCTGCCGATTTCACGCTGCTGGCGACGATCCTCTGCTACATCGACGCGTTTCCGGACCGGTTCCATCACCCGAAGGAAGACCGCTACCTGTTCTCGGCCCTTCGCGAGGCGGCGGCGCGGCATGGCGACGCCGCCTGCATCGATCTGGTCGACCGCTGCGCCAACGAGCATCGCACCAGCGCGCGCCTGCTCAACGGGCTCGAGCGCTGCTTCGTCGCGTTCCAGGCGCGGCTGCCCGCCGCGACCAGCGCGTTCGTCGATGCCTGCGCCGCGTATACGCGCTTCCATCTCGATCACATGCAGGTCGAGGAGAACGACCTGCTGCCGCGTGCGATCGCGTTGCTGACGGACGCGCAATGGGCCGATATCGCGGCGGCGTTCGAGGCCAACGAGGATCCGTTCCGCGGCGGTGAATCGCGGCGCGCTTATGACAACCTGCGCCGGCGCATCATCGACCTGCTGCCCGAACGCGAACGTGCCGTGATGCTGCAGGCCGAAGCCGACGCGAACGCCCTCGGTATCGCGTAGGGCTGTCGACGCTCGGATCGAACCCGCGCCGAGGGGCGTCGAACGCTGTGGCGTCGTTGCGCGGCCGAGTGCGGCCGGCTCGGTGAACCGGTTCAGTGCAGCCGATTCAACGTGCGCAGGCGTCGTGTCATGCGCAGGTCGCGGCGCAGTGATTCGAGACGCTCGCGATTGCGCTCCCACATCGCATCGAGTTCCGCCGGGGTTTCGTTGCCGGACGGCCATTCGGCGCCAATGTGGCCGAGCATCCGCCGACCGAACGGTGTGCGGGCCATGTCCAGGATGTATTTTCGGTCGCGCATCGAAGGCTCCTTGACGGCCAGCGCCCCGGGTGGGGCGTGACTTGAGCGAGGTTGGCGTCGTGCCGGATCCCGGGGCCGGCACGTTGCGCCGCCCGTCGGGGTGGCTCGGACGATGTTCGCACAGGTGACGGGCCGGGCCAAGTCTGCCGGGCGCCATGTCGTCGCGCGCCCACGCCGGCATCGCTGCGCCGGACGCGGATCGTGCCTACCTGAACCGCAGTCCCAACTGGCTCGCCTTGAGGACCGCCTGCGTGCGGTTGCGCACTCCCAGCGCGCGGAACAGTGTCGTCACGTGTTCCTTGACCGTGTTCTCCGACAGGTTCAATTCGTCGCAGATCAGCTTGTTCGGCAGGCCCCGGCACAGCCGCTGCAACACGTCGAGCTGTCGGGGTGTCAGCGAGGGCTGCGCCGACTCGCCGGCATCGAGGCTGCGCAGCGCGAAGGATGGCACGTAGACATTGCCGGCCAACGCCTGGTGAAGCCCTTTGCGGAGCTCTTCTGGCGGATCGGATTTGGAGATGAAGCTCATCGCGCCGGCATCGATCGCCTCATGCACCGATGCCGAGGCGATCGTGCCCGACACGATGATGATCGTGATGCCGGGAACCGTCTGCTTGATGCGGTGGATCGCCGTTATGCCATCCCCATCCCGGAACGTCAGGTCGAGCAGGCAGACCGACAGGTCCTGGTGCCCGGCGGCCAGCGCGAGCGCGGCCTCGACGGAGCCGGCCTCGAAGATCTCGGCGGCGGGGGCGATGGCGGTGAGCAGCATCCGCAACCCCGCGCGAAACAGCGCGTGATCATCGATGAGAAGAACCTTCATGGGATCGGCTGCTCCGTGGAACGAGTCGTGGCGACCTGACCGTTTCGTGGACGGCCATTCAGGGACGCCGGCGCGGGCTTAGGGACACGTTGCGGGCAGGATCGTCGTATTTCCGCCGCCATACGATAGAGAATTCAAATGTCATCAATAGCTATTACAAATCGATCGGCACCGCCCCAATCGGGGGGCCGGCGATATCCGTCGCATCGGTATGGCGCACTGAGCAGATGCGCGGGCGTACATGCCACGTAGCCGAAAAATGGGTGAATTCGGGCCACTTTCCCGCGCCAGGTACCGGGTCCCCTCCGGTGAGTCGCTCTATTATTTCAGGAATTTCAGGGTTTTCGTCCCGCAATCACCATGTTTGTCCGATATCCACCAGTTTTGGTGGATTGCCGGGTCCATCGAGGAATTCTTAGACTCCCCGCAAACCCTTGGTGACCGTGCGTTCCTCATGAAGAATTCGTTCGCCTTTCGACCCGTGGATATCCCGGTGGACGCCGCGCGACTCGGTCACGAGAAGGCGTTCGTCGAGCAGATCGGCCCGACCGTCAGGGCGGTCCTGCGGCATAAGTCAGGCATGGGGCTGGACATGCGCGACGGGCGCAGCGAGAACCACGACGCGCTGGATCTGTACCACGACGTCATGATGCGCCTGTGGGAGCGGATGGCCTGGGTCGGACCCCGCGACAGCGGCATGATCAGCGACGCCCGTGCTTATGCCGCCAGCGTGGCGCACAACGCCTGGTCCGATCATCTGCGTCACAAGTATCCGAACCGCACGAGCCTGAAGAACCGACTGCGCCACGTCTTGAACCAGGACGAGGGGTTCGCCCTGTGGGCCGATGCGACGGGCGAATGGCTGGCGGCGCGCGCCGATTCGCTCGGCGACCGGATGACGCGTGCGCGGATGCGCGGCGATCATGCGCGCGTGGCGAGCCTTCGGATCGGGCTCGAGCGCCCGCCCGCCGGGACGGCGCCGGCGCGTTCGTTCGATACGATGCAGCCCGGCGACTGGCGCAGGCTGCTCGGTGCGATCCTCGATCACGTCCGCGGGCCGATCGCGATCGACGATCTGGTGAGCGTCTGCGCCGCGCTGCTCGACGTGCAGGAGAGCCACGCGGTCCGATTCGATGACGAACGCGAAGCGATGATGAGCGTTCCGTCGAGCCCCGGCAGCGAACCGCACGGCATCGCGCAGACGCGTTCGATGCTGCGCCGGCTGTGGGTGCTCGTGCAGCAGCTTCCGCCGCATTATCGGCTTGCCTATTTGTTGAATATTCCCGGTCCGGGCAAGTCGCGCGGCGACATCGAGGTCCTGCTGCTCGAGGGGGTCGCGACGATCGACCAGATCGAAGCGTCGCTGGGGCTCGACGACGGCGGCTATCGGCTGCTCGCGAGCGAACTGGAAGGGGTGGATCCGCACGCGACCGCGCTGGTCCAGCCGGGCGGCCCCAGTGAACGCTTCGTGCAGTTGTGGCGGCATTTGCCGCTGGCCGATACGCTGATCGCCCGGCTGCTGGGCTTGCGGCCGCAGCAAGTCATCAATCGCCGGATGCTCGCGCTGCGCCGGTTGGCCAAGGGTTTCGGCCAGGAACGGCGCAAGGATCGGATGCGCCGCTGATCAGGCGGCCAGCGCCTCGGCGTCGCTCGAGTGCGGCGCGGTGCGTTGGCCGCGCACCAGGCGGCCCGGCAGTTCGCCGGTCGGCTGGCCGTCGCGATACGTGACGGTGCCCGACACGACCGTCGCCACGTAGCCTTCGGCGCTCTGGTGCATCCGGCGGCCACCGGCCGGCAGGTCGTAGACGACGTGCGGCACGTTCAGCTTCAGCCGCGCGAAATCGATCACGTTCAGATCGGCCTTGTAGCCGACCTGGAGCCGTCCGCGATCGTTCAGGCCCACCAGTGCCGCCGGCTCGCTGGTCAGCGCGGCGATGGCCTCGGCCAGCGGGATGCGTTGGGCGGGCGCGGCATCACGCGCCCAACGCTGCAGGTAATACGTCGGGAAGCTACCGTCGCAGATCATGCCGTAGTGCGCGCCACCGTCGGCCAGCCCGACCACGGTGTTCGGATGGCCGATCATCTCGCGCACCGCGTCGAGGTTGCCCTCGCGATAATTGGCGCCGGGCAGGTAGAACAGGGCCTTGCCGTCGTCAGCCAGCAGCAGGTCATAAGCGAAGGCCTCGATCGATTGGCCCGCTTCCGCGGCCATCGTATCGATCCGGCGCGACGGATCGGGTTCGTAGTCGACTTCCAGTCCCCACGGATGCGCGTACTGGAAGGACTTGACCGTTTTCAGGTTGACCGGGTTGCTGTCCTCGGGGATCTCGGACAGCAACCGTTCGCGGAACAGCGGATCCTTCATCCGCGCCACGCGATCGGCCAGCGGCAGGTGCGCGATCGCCTTGTAGCTCGGGTGATACGCGAACGGATGGAAGCTCAGGTCCAGCCCGTAGAACATGCCGACCGGGCGCGGCGCGACTTGCGCGCGCATCGCCAGGCCCGCTTGCGCGGCGTCTTCCAGCGCCTGCAGCGACTGACGATAAGCGTCGTTGTCGCCGGTGGGCATCTGGATCAGCGTGTACGACAGCGGCCGGCCGCTGTGCTCGGCCAGCCGGCGCATCAGGCCGAATTCGGTGCGCGCGTCGCCGGTCGGCGACGGGATGATCTGCATGACGCCCTGTCCGGCGTCCTTGAGTCCCTGCGCCAGCGCGCGCAGTTCGTCCTCCTCGGAGAACAGGCTCGGCGCCAGCTCGCCGGCCTTGGTCCGGTGCAGCATGTTGCGCGAGGTGCTGACGCCCAGCGCGCCGGCCTGGACGGCTTCGGTCGTCAGTGCGCGCATGCGTTGCAGATCTTCGGCCGTCGGCGGCTCCTGTTCGGCCGCGCGCTGGCCCATCACGTAGACGCGCAGCGCCGAATGCGGCAGTTGCGCGGCCAGGTCGATGTCGAAGCGGCGTTCGTCCAGCGCGTCCAGGTATTGCGGAAAGGTCTCCCAGTTCCACGGCAGGCCTTCGGTCATCACGACCTCGGGCACGTCCTCGACGCCTTCCATCAGGCGCACCAGCGTGTCGTGCTCGCCGGGCCGGCACGGTGCGAAGCCGACGCCGCAGTTGCCCATGACCACCGAGGTCACGCCGTGCAGCGACGACGGGGCCAGACGGTTCTCCCACGTGGCCTGGCCGTCATAGTGGGTATGGACGTCGACGAAGCCCGGCGTCACGAGCAGGCCGCGCGCGTCCAGTTCCTGCGTGGCGGGGCCGCCGATCTCGCCCAGGTCGCCGATCGCGGCGATGCGCCCGTCCTTGACCGCGACGTCGGCCACGCGCGGGGGGCCGCCCAGCCCGTCGTGCACGGTGCCGCCGCGAATGATCAGGTCGTAGGGCGTGGGGGTCGGATCGTGTCGGGCCATCGGAGTCTCCTGCGCGCGTTGCTGACGTATCGACCGGTCATTCTAGGGTCAACCCTGGCTGCGGGAGGCGGGTCGGTGCCATGAAACGGACGCACGGGCATCCGGGCGAAGAGGACGCGCGGGCATCCGGGGGAAACGGACGCTCGGGCGTCCGGGGCCGTCGGACTCATGGTAAGAAGGCGGGATGATCCGATCTCCCGCGCATGAGCCGCCCGGCTTCGACATCCGCCCGCTGCTGGTGGCCAACTGCACGTGCACGATGGCGATGATGGCTTTCGTCTCGCTGATCGGGCCGATCGCCCGCCAGATCGGCCTGACCGCGTCGCAAGCCGGCGTGGCCACCACGGTGGGGGGCCTGATGTGGATGTTCAGTGCGCCGCGGTGGGGCCGCCAGGCCGACCTGCGCGGTCGCCGCGTGGTGTTGCTGGCGGCCATCAGCGGATTCACGCTGTTCCATACGTTGCTGTGCGCGCTGCTGGTCGGTTCGCTGTCGCTGAGCCTCGGGGCGACGGCAGTGTTCGCCGGGCTGGTCGTTACGCGCGGCGCGATGGGGG
>JAKPAM010000121.1 GCA_029779435.1 Pseudomonadota bacterium
GCACCGGCAATGACGTGATCCGCGGCGGCGACGGCGACGACGACATCGACGGCCGCGGCGGCGTCGACCAGATGTACGGCGACGCAGGCAACGACCTGATCCACTGGGACTATGCCGACCTGGTGCTGGGCACGGTGGACGGCGGCGCCGGCACCGACATCCTGGAGGTGGTCGGCACCTCCGGCGCGGACGACTTCCTGATCGCCTCGCAGGGTGGCAGCAGCTTCAAGCTCAGCAACACCAAGGCCGGCAAGGTGGCCGGCTCGCTGACCGCAAGGAATGTCGAGGACCTGCGGCTGGATGCGCGCGCCGGAGGCGACCGCATCACGCTGGACTTCATGGCCGGCTCCGGCCTGAACTTCATCGCGCTGTCCGGCGGCAAGAACGTCGTGCGCACCGGCACCGAGACGGTCAACGATCCGGAGAGCGGCCAGCCGATCGAGCAGCCGCGCTTCAGCAGCTCGAACGACAACGCGGCCGACACGATCACCGTGCTGGGCCACGATGGCAACAACGACGCCGTCTCGCTGTTCGACAACACGCAGAACGGCATCAAGGGCATCGGCCTGTCCTTCGGCTCCGGCCTGCCGACGATCGTCGTGTCCGACACCGTGCGCTCCGAGGGCGACACGCTGACCGTGGCCACCCGCGGCGGCAACGACAGCATGGACGCCTCGCTGCTGACGCAGGACGTCGCCGCGCTGCGGCTGCAGGGCGGCAACGGCAACGATGCGCTGCGCGGCTCGCGCTTCAACGACGTGATCGACGGCGGTCTGGGCAGCGATCGCCTGTCCGGCGACCTGGGCCTGGACGAGTTCTTCGACGCCAGCCCGAGCGCCAGCAACGGCGTGGACGACGACGGCGACGGCCGGATCGACGAGTCCGACGAGGACGAGCGCGACACGCTGGTCGAGAACCTGGCCTGGCGCAGCGAGACCTTCAGCGCCGATGTGGGCCTCTACAACAACCGGCTGGTGATCGGCAACCTGCTGGCCGCCGGCAGCAATGCGCCGTTCGAGAACGGCAAGAACGTGTCCACCGAGCTCACCGACGCCGGGGACCGCTTCGCGGCGGACGCGATCCTGGAGGACCTGAAGAACCTCTTCGAGCAGGCCGAGATCACCGGTGCGCGCGGCAACAACACCTTCGTCGTCAACGATCTGGACCGCAGCATCCGGGTCGGCAACACCGCGGTCGCGGTGCTCGACTGGCGTGGCACCGTCACGCTGGACAACGCGGCCAACGACAGCGCCAGCCCGGAGCACCTGCTGATCACGATGCCGGCCGAGAGCCAGGCCATCGTCATCGTCAACTCCAGCGACGCGGACCTGTCGGACCGGCTGGTCGTGACCGGCAGCGACAACGCGGACCGCTTCCTGCTGACGGCCACCGGCACCGATGCGAACGCCACCGGGATGATCCAGCTGCGCGAGTTCCGCCGCGGCCAGACCGGGCTGTTCGACGCGATGCGCGTGCTGCACCAAGGCGTGGAGGCGGTCGAGATCAACAGCCGCGGCGGGGACGACCGGTTCGCGGTGCGCACGCTGCATGCCCGCACGACGCTGAACACCGGTGCCGGCAACGACGCGATCTACGTCGGCAGCAATGCCACGCT
>JAKPAM010000128.1 GCA_029779435.1 Pseudomonadota bacterium
GTGCCGATGGACAAAGCCAAGCACAAGGCCGGCAAGGACTTGATCAAGCTCTTCTGCCAACCGCGGCCGAAAAACTCGAAGCTCCGCCGCGCGACGCGGGAGACCCACCCCGCCGAGTGGCAGCGGTTCCTCGACTACGCCGGCGCCGACATCGAGGCGATGCGCGAGGTCTACCGGCGCCTGCCGCAGTGGAACTACGGCGACAGGACGGATTACGGCCGTCTGGAGATCGCGCGCTGGCACCTCGATCAACGAATCAACGACCGCGGCTTCCAGGTCGATCTTGACCTGGCGGAGAAAGCGATCGCACTGATCGACGAGGAACAGGAGCGACTGGCCGACCAGACCTACACCGCGACCAGCGGCGACGTTGCGCGCGCGACTCAGCGCGACGCACTGCTCGAGCACCTGCTGTCCGAGTACGGCGTGGTGCTGCCTGACCTGCGCGCGTCGACCCTCGAGCGGCGCATCGACGACCCGGACCTGCCGCCCGCGCTGCGCGAACTGCTGTCGCTGCGTCTGATGACGTCGACGACATCGACCTCGAAGTACAAGGCCCTGACGACAGCACAGACCGGCGGGCGCCTGCGTGGAACCCTGCAGTACAACGGCGCGTCCCGCACCGGTCGCTGGGCCGGCCGGAAGTTCCAGCCGCAGAATCTGCCCTCCCGCGGGCTGCTGCCGCTGCCGAAAATCCGCGAGGGCATCGAGGCCATTAAAGGCGGATACGTGCGGCTGATCGGGGAAGAGACCTTCGGCAACGTGATGCTGCTGACCGCCAGCACGATCCGCGGCTGCATCACGGCGCCCGAGAGCAAGCGGTTGTGCATCGCCGACCTGTCGAACATCGAGGGTCGGATGCTCGCGTGGGAGGCCGGTGAGGAGTGGAAGCTGCAGGCCTTCCGAGACTACGACGCCGGGATCGGACACGATCTGTACGTCATGGCCTACGCGAAGTCTTTCGGCGTCGATCCGTCGAGCGTCACGAAGAAACAGCGCGCCGTCGGCAAGGTGCAGGAACTGGCCCTGGGCTACGAGGGCGGCGTCGGCGCGTTCGTCACGTTCGCGGCCAGCTACGGCATCGACCTGGAGCAGATGGCCCGCGACGCCTGGGAGCAGCTCCCGGCT
>JAKPAM010000135.1 GCA_029779435.1 Pseudomonadota bacterium
CCGAACACCTCGGCGGTGTACGTGCGCTCGATGAGCGCGCGCAGGTCGGCCTCGTCGATGTCGCCGGCGTAGCGGCGGATAATCTCGAACGCCAGTTGCGGATAGGCGAGCGTGCGCCACGACTGCAGGGTCTGCGCATCGATGCGCGGGTACGCCTGCGGCACGACCAGCCCGCCGTCGGGCGCAAGGCCGCCCAGCAGGATCTGAGAGAACGGTGAAGGCGGCAGTTCGCCGCGCGTGGACACGTAGCGCATCGGTTCGGTTCTTCGAATCAGTTCAGCTCTTCGAGCCGGATACGGATCGCCTTGGACAGCACCGTCGACAGCGCCTCGATGCGGGCGATCGCCTGGTCGACCTGCTTTTCGATCGTGCGATGCGTGAGCAGGATGATGTCGGTCTGGTGCTCGCCTTCTTCGGGCTCGCGCTGCAGCACGGCGTCGATCGAGATGCTGGCGTCGGCCAGGATGCGCGTGATGTCGGCCAGCACGCCGGGCTCGTCGGCCACGCGCAGACGCAGGTAGTACGCAGTCTCGACCTCGGCGATCGGCAGGATCGGCAGATCGGCCATCGATTCGGCCTGGAAGGCCAGATGCGGCACCCGGTTGTCGGGGTCGGCGGTGAGCATGCGCGCCACGTCGACCAGGTCGGCGATGACGGCGCTGGCGGTGGGCTCGGCCCCCGCGCCCTTGCCGTAGTACATGGTGTGGCCGACCGCGTCGCCCTTGACCATGACGGCGTTCATCGCACCTTCGACGTTGGCGATCAGGCGCTTGGCCGGGATCAGCGTGGGATGCACGCGCAGCTCGATGCCTTGCACCTTGCCGTCGAGCATGCGCCGGCGCGTGAGGCCCAGCAGCTTGATGCGGTAGCCGAGCTGCTCGGCATAGCGGATGTCGGCGCTCTGCAGCTTGGTGATGCCTTCGACGTAGGCCTTGTCGAACGCCACCGGCACGCCGAACGCGATCGACGACAGGATCGTGGCCTTGTGGGCGGCGTCGACGCCCTCGATGTCGAACGTGGGATCGGCTTCCGCATAGCCCAGGCGCTGCGCCTCGGCCAGCACGTCCTCGAACGCCAGCCCCTTGTCGCGCATCTCGGAAAGGATGAAGTTGGTGGTGCCGTTGATGATGCCGGCGATCCATTCGATGCGGTTGGCCGTGAGACCTTCGCGCAGTGCCTTGATGATCGGAATGCCGCCGGCCACCGCCGCCTCGAACGCCACCATCACACCCTTGCGCGAGGCCGCCGCGAAGATCTCGTTGCCGTGCACCGCAAGCAATGCCTTGTTGGCGGTGACCACGTGCTTGCCGTTCTCGATCGCCTCGAGCACCAGATCCTTGGCGATGCGATAGCCGCCGATCAGTTCGATCACGATGTCGATGTCGGGGTCGGTGACGACCGAGCGCGCATCGCTCGTGACCTGGGCGCGGCCCGCGGCGACCGCACCCGCACGCGCGACGTCGAGGTCGGCGATGCGCGTGATCTCGATGCGGCGTCCGGCGCGGCGGGTGATCTCCTGCTGATTGCGCGACAGCACCTCGAAGGTGCCACCGCCCACGGTGCCGATGCCCAGCAGGCCGACACGCACGGGTCCGAACTTTTCTACGCTCATCGTCGTCTTCGCTTGTTGTTGCGGTTCAGGGGAGAGGCAGCGTGACCGGCACCGCGGCCCGCGGGGGCCGCGGCGCCGGTCACGGCCGGTGCGTCAGGCGGCCGCTTTCGGCAGCACGCCGTCCTTGCGGAACATCTCGCGGATGCCGCGCACTGCCTGGCGGATGCGGTGTTCGTTCTCG
>JAKPAM010000139.1 GCA_029779435.1 Pseudomonadota bacterium
ACGGACCACGCGGCTTCCCGGCGATGGCCGGCCAGCGCGGACAGGGCTCCGGCAGCGGCCAAGGTATCGAGATCGGCGCGGTTCAGCGCCGCGCGGCTGACCAGATCGGCCAAATCGCGGAAAGGGCGTGCGCCAGCGATACGCGCCCCGGCCTCCACACCCAGACCGTCGATCCGCTGCAGTCCGAGACGGACGGCCGAAAACGTCTCGCCTTCCAGCACGGTTTCCCAGCCGCTGTGCTGCACGTCCGGCGGGCGCACCTCGACGCCGTGGCGGCGCGCGTCCTGCACCAGTTGCGAGGCGGAATAGAAACCCATCGGCTGCGCATTGAGCAGGCCGGCGAGAAAGGCGGCCGGTTCATGCCGCTTGAGCCAGGCCGAGACGTAGACCAACAGCGCGAAGCTCGCCGCATGCGACTCCGGGAAGCCGTATTCGCCGAAGCCTTCGATCTGGCGGTAGATCGCCTCGGCGAACTCGCGCGTATAACCGCGCTGCAGCATGCCGTCGATCAACCGGTCGCGCAAGTGCCCGACGCCTCCCTTGCGCTTCCACGCGGCCATCGAGCGGCGCAGATGATCGGCCTCGCCGGGCGTGAAGCCGGCGGCAACGATGGCCAGCTGCATCACCTGCTCCTGGAAGATCGGCACGCCGAGTGTTCTCTCGAGCACCGACTCGACTGCCTTCGACGGATAGCGCACCGGCTCGATGCCCTGCCGCCGGCGCAGGTAAGGATGCACCATGTCGCCCTGGATCGGGCCGGGGCGCACGATGGCCACTTCGATGACGAGATCGTAGAAGCAACGTGGCTTGAGACGCGGCAGCATGGCCATCTGCGCACGCGACTCGATCTGGAACACGCCGACCGTGTCGGCATGGCCGATCATTTCGTACACCGCCGGGTCCTCGCGCGGGATGTCCTGCATGCGGAAGCGGCGGCCGATCCGCTGCGAGATGCCGTCGAGCGCACGGCGGATCGCCGTGAGCATGCCGAGCGCCAGCACGTCGACCTTCATCAGGCCGAGCGCGTCGATATCGTCCTTGTCCCACTGGATGATGCTGCGCCCGTCCATCGCTGCGTTCTCGATGGGCACCAGGCGATCCAGCCGCCCGCGGCTGATCACGAAACCACCGACATGCTGCGACAGGTGACGCGGAAAGCGGTGCAACTGCTCGGCGAGAATCAACCACTTCTGCGCACGATCCGGCGCATGTGCTGGCGTTCCTGTTCGCCTTCATCGGGTCCGTGCTGATGTGGTGGATC
>JAKPAM010000146.1 GCA_029779435.1 Pseudomonadota bacterium
CGAGGTCGACGGCCGCGAGGCCGAGCCGGGCGAGACCGGCGACCTGCTCGTGAACGGCGTGCGCGGCCTGTCGCTGTTCGCCGAGTACCTGAACAACCCGCAGGCGACCGCCGACTCGTTCGACGACAAGGGCTGGTTCATCACCGGCGACCGGGTCACGCTGGGCGAGAACGGCTGGCTCTACTTCGCCGACCGCTCCAAGGACATGCTGAAGGTGGGCGGCGAGAACGTCGCGGCATCCGAGATCGAACGCGTGATCGCCGCCGTGCCGGGCGTGGTCGAGAACGCGGTGGTCGCGAAGAAGGACCCGATGCTCGACGAAGTGCCGGTGGCCTTCGTGCGCTGCGCGCCCACCGCACCGGCCGAACGCGCGGCGCTCGTGCAGGCGATCGAGGCCGCCTGCGCCGGCACGCTGGCCGGGTTCAAGCGGCCGCGCGAGATCCACATCGTCGAGGAACTGCCGCGTTCGACGCTCGAGAAGATCAACAAGGCGGAGTTGCGCAAGCTGCTGAGCGCGAAGGGCTGACCGGCACCACCGGGCCGAGCGGGGCGCGAAGGCCAGCACGTGCGGTGGCGGCCGGCCGCACCGGCCGAGGCCTCCGGTGCGCGCCGGACGTGTTCAGGCCGGATGCGCGGCCAGATGCTCCAGCAGCAGCGCATTGATGCGATCGGGCATCTCGTCGGTTGAGAAATGCCCCGCACCCGGCAGTGTCACGAAACGATAGGGACCGGCAACGAATTCGGCCGTTCCTTCGGCCGCGGCGCGGCTGACCGAATGATCGGCATCGCCCCACAGGTACATCGTCGGCACCTGGATCGGGCCCAGCGCGGCGCGCAGCCCCTTGTTCGCACGGTACCAGGCCAATGCGCCCTCGAGCGCGTCGGGCGTGCCCAGCACCGACACGTACAGATCGACCGCATCCGGCGGCACACCCGCCTCGGCCAGGCGCGCCCGCAGACGGCGCGCGCCGTCCTCGAGCATCATCGGTCCGGTCTTGGGATCGAGAAACGCGCCGTGATGCCGCGACCGATACTTCTGATCCCCGTCGTCCGCCTGCAGCGCCCGCACGAACGCCGACGGATGCGGGCGCGACAGGATCGTCAGCGACGCCAGCCGTTCCGGATGACGATCGGCCACGCCCCAGGCAACCTGACCGCCCCAGTCGTGCCCAACCACGTGGAAGCGCCGCTCGGCGTGCCCGCAGGCGGCGGCGATGTCGAACGCGTCCGAGATCAGGTGCGCATAACCATAGTGCTCGAGGTTCGCGGGGTCGGGCCGTGCGCCGGGCGAATAGCCGCGCTGGTCGGGCGCGACCACGCGATAGCCGGCCGTGGCCAGTGCGGGCAGTTGCGCGCGCCACGTGTGCCGCGACTGCGGATAGCCGTGCAGCATCAGCACCAGCGGACCGTCGGCCGGTCCTTCGATCCAGGCCTGGAAGGTCAGGCCGGCGCGTGTGGTGATGGCGTGAACGAATGGCTCGGATCGAGGGGGCATACCAATCCTCTTGTGGGCGTGATGTGTCGGCCATCTTGACACGATCGAACGAAGATTCATGCAAGCCATTGAATTCATTGACAGGCATGAAAAATGCTTAACAGTACCCTTACTATCAAAAAAGACAGGTGCCCGATCATGCGCAAACTTCTCAGCGTCGTTCTGGCTGCGGCTGGCATTCTGGCCTCGGCTTCCGCGTCGGCAAGCCTGATTGGCTCGTCGATCAGTCAGTGCTCGAACACCGTATTCAGCGGGTCGGTGACGACCGACCTGAATGCCTGCGATAGCGGCACGGCCCAGGCTGCACCGGTGTCAGCAGTCGTTGGCAACGCCGTCGAGTTCACGGTCGGCTCGAACCGTCTGTTCGATTTCGGTGCGGACACGCTCACCATCAGCTACAGCCCGCCGATCGGCAGCAGTTCGCCCGATCTGTTGATCTTCCATTCCATCGCGCTCCCGATCACTTCCGTCTCGTTGATCACGGGGAACCCGCTGGCGGTCACTTGGGATTTCCTCTCCGATCGACTCGCCGTGCTCGTGAGTGCTCCCGAAGAAGGCGGTGTCGTGACGCTGCAGATCAATACCCGGAATGAACAGGTGCCGGTTCCTGGCGTCCTCGGCCTGATGTCGATCGGCCTCGCCGGCCTGCTCGCCGCCCGCCGCCGCCGGGTCTGACACCCACGCACCTCGGCGAACCCGCCGTCAGGCGGGTGTGCCTGTTTTCTGGCACAGCCGAAGGTGGCTGGCGGGGCTGCTACAGTCCCGCCGATGACTCTTCGCGACTTCTCCCGCTCGCTGCCGATGCTTCTGCTGCGCAGCCATCAGGCGGTGATGGCCGAGTTTCGGCCGATCCTGCGCGCGCACGGCATCACCGACACGCAGTGGCGGGTACTGCGGGCGCTGACCACCGCCGATGCGGTGCGCATCAGCCAGCTTGCGCAACTTACGCTGATCAGCGGCCCGAGCCTGACACGCATCCTCAAGTCGCTCGAGGACCGCCGGCTGCTGGAGCGCACTGCGGAACCGGACGACCAGCGGGCCGCACGCATCACGATCACGCCGGCGGGACGCGCACTGATCGAAACGGTGGCGCCGCATTCCGAGGCGCGCTACCGGGGCCTGGCCAAGCGGATCGGCGAGGCGGACCTCGACACGTTGTACCGGCTGCTGGCCGACCTGCCGGAACGGCTGGAGCGCACCCGGCGCTGAGATTCCGCCCTTCAGCCGCGTACGGGCCCCAGCGCCGTGGCGATCCGCGCCTGCACGTCCGGATGCGCGAAGTTCTCGAGCATCAGCGGGGCCAGCGCGCGCACGCGCGCGCCGAGCGTCGCGCCGGCATTCCCCTGACGCCACGCTTGCTTGCCGATCTTCAGTGCCACGGCGCGTTCGGCAAAGAACGCCAGCGCCTCGGTCGCTTCGGTGTCGAAGGCCGCGCGCGGCACGATACGGGTGACCAGCCCCAGGGTCATCGCTTCCTGCACGCCCAGCGTACGGCCCGACAGGCACAACTGCGCCGACTGCGCTTCGGTCAGCTTGTACATCAGCGCGCCGTGCACGATCACCGGATACATGCCGAACCGGATCTCGGGAAAGCCGAACGAAAGGTCGTCCGACGCGATCACGAGATCAGCCAGTGTCATCAAGGTGCCGCCCGCCCCCAGCGCTCGGCCATGCGCCATCACGGCCACCGGCAACGGTGTGTGCGCGAAGGCTTCGATCATCTCGACCAGCGCGTGCTCCTGCGTCTCGAGCGCCGCGGCGCCCTGCGCGAACTCTGCGATGTCGGCACCCGCGCAGAAGCCGCGCGGGCCCTCACCCGACAGCACGACCAGATCGATCCGCTGCGGATCCGCGCCCGAGACCGCCTGCGCGATGCCATGCATCATCGCGGCGTTCAGGGCGTTGATCTTGTCCGGACGGTTCAGGCGCACATGACGCACGCGACCACGGTCTTCGACGACGATGAAGTGCGCGCTCATGCCTTGAACCCCAGCGAACGCGCGATGATGTTGCGCTGGATTTCGCTCGTGCCTTCGCCGATCACGTACAGCAGCGTGTCGCGATGGATGCGGCCGACCGGGTACTCGCGCATGATGCCCGCGCCGCCAAGGATGCGGATCGCGTTCTCGCTGACACGCACCGCCGTTTCACTGGCGACCAGCTTCACCTTCGCCGCCAGGGCGCCGTCGAGCTCGCCGCGGTCGACCTTCCATGCACCGTGATAGACCAGCCACTTCGCGGCTTCGATGTCGGCCGCCATGTCCGCGAGCTTGTGCGCGATCGCCTGGTACTCGCCGATGCGCCTGCCGCCCACGATGCGCTCGTCGGCGTAGCGCCGCGCGGCCTCGAACGCCGCGCGCGCCATGCCCAGCGCATTCGCCGCGACCCCCACGCGGTTCTCGCTCAACGAATCCAGGATCACCGGGTAGGTGCCGGTGCGCGCGCCCAGCAGGCAGTCGTCGGGCACGAAGGCATCGGCGATGTGGATCAGTCCGGTCTCGGAGCTGCGCACGCTTTCCTTCTTGAGCTTTTCGATCGTGAACCCGGGGTGGGGAAGCTCGACGATGAACAGGCTGATCGCGTCCATCGTGAGCTCGGGGCTGGTGCGCGCGGCCACGAGCATGAAGTCGGCGATCGGTGCATTGGTGATGTACAGCTTGCTGCCGTTGAGCTTCCAGCCACCCG
>JAKPAM010000150.1 GCA_029779435.1 Pseudomonadota bacterium
CGCGCTGCCGGCGTTCGACGTCGTCGGCATCCCGCTCGAACAGGCGATCGACAGCGTGCTGTCGCTGCCCACGGTCGGCGCCAAGTCGTTCCTGATCACGATCGGCGACCGGACGGTCGGCGGCCTGTGCTCGCGCGACCAGATGGTCGGCCCCTGGCAGGTGCCGGTCGCCGATGTCGCGGTCGGGCTGCGGGATTTCGACGGCCATGCGGGCGAGGCGATGGCGATCGGCGAACGCACGCCGGTCGCCGTGGTGTCGCCGGCCGGCGCGTCGCGGATGGCGATCGGCGAGGCGATCACGAACCTGCTGGCCGCCCCGGTGCCGACGCTGTCGCGGGTCAAGCTGTCGGCCAACTGGATGGCCGCCTGCGGCGAGCCCGCCGAGGATGCCGACCTGTTCGATGCGGTCAAGGCCGCTTCCGATCTGTGCATCGCGCTCGGCGTCAGCGTGCCGGTCGGCAAGGACTCGTTGTCGATGCGCACGGTCTGGCGCGACGAGGGCCAGGCGCAGCGCGAGGCCAGCCGCAGCGTCACGTCACCGACGTCGTTGATCGTCACCGCGTTCAGCGCGATCGATGACGCGCGGCGCACGCTGACCCCCGAGCTGCAACGCGAGCACGACAGCGTGCTGATCCTGATCGACCTCGGACAGGGCCGCCAGCGGCTGGGCGGTTCGGCGCTGGCGCAGGTGTTCGGCCAGACCGGCAACGAAGCGCCCGACCTCGATGATCCTGAGCTGCTCGTCCGTTTCGCGGCGGCGATGGCGCGGTTGAAGGACGGCGGACTGGTACAGGCTTATCACGACCGTTCCGACGGCGGCTTGTTCGTCACGCTGTGCGAGATGGCTTTCGCGAGCCGCGTCGGCCTGTCGATCAACATCGACATGCTGACGATCGATCCGCATTCGAGCGACTGGGGCGATTTCAAGATCCGCCCCGAGCAGGTGTCGGTCCAGCGCGACGAGTTGACGCTGAAGGCCTTGTTCAACGAAGAGCTGGGCGCGGTGATCCAGGTCGCTGCCGCGGATCGCGACCGCGTGCTGGCGCTGCTGCGCGAGGACGGGCTGTCGCCGTGCACGCACGTGATCGGCAAGCCGTCCAGGCGCGAGCGCGACCTGATCGAGATCTATCGCGACGGCAAGTGCGTGTTCAGCCAGCCGCGCATCGCGCTGCAACGCACGTGGATGCAGACCAGCTACCGGATCGCGTCGCTGCGCGACAACCCCGAATCGGCGCAGCAGGAGTTCGACGCGATCCTCGACGCCGAGGATCCGGGCCTGTCGGTGCAGCTCGGCTACGACGCGGGCGAGGACATCACCGCGCCGTACATCGCGACCGGCGTGCGGCCGCGCGTGGCGATCCTGCGCGAGCAGGGCGTCAACGGGCAGATCGAGATGGCGGCCGCGTTCGATCGCGCCGGCTTCGACTGCTACGACGTCCACATGACCGATCTGCTCGTGGGCCGGCACAAGCTGGCCGATTTCAAGGGGCTGGCGGCCTGCGGCGGCTTCGCTTATGGCGACGTGCTCGGCGCGGGCGCGGGCTGGGCGCGCACGATCCTGTTCAACGCGGCGCTGGCCGAACAGTTCTCGGCGTTCTTCCACCGTGAAGACACGTTCAGCCTGGGCGTGTGCAACGGCTGCCAGATGATGTCGCAGCTCAAGGCGATCATTCCCGGCGCCGAGCACTGGCCGCGCTTCCTGCGCAACCGGTCCGAGCAGTACGAGGCGCGGCTGACCCAGGTCGAGGTGCTGGAATCGCCGTCGGTCCTGCTGACCGGCATGGCCGGCAGCCGCATGCCGATCGTCGTCGCGCATGGGGAAGGGCGGGCCGAGTTCCGCGATCCGGCCGACCGCCAGGCGGTGCTGCCGGCGATGCGATTCATCACGAACGCCGGCGCGGTTGCGCAGACTTATCCGGCCAATCCGAACGGTTCGCCTGACGGCCTGACCGCGTTCACGACCCGCGACGGCCGTACGACGATCATGATGCCGCATCCGGAACGCGTGTTCCGGTCGATCCAGATGAGCTGGCGCGAGCGTTCGCTCGGCGAGGATTCGCCGTGGATGCGGATGTTCCGCAACGCGCGCCGCTGGGTGGGCTGAAGGCGAAGGCCGGGCGGATCCGGGCCTTGTCAGACCGGGGCCCGCCCCGATGCGCGGATCGGGCGCCGCTGATCGAACGCCGCGTCCGGCATCCGTTCAAGCGTCGCGTTCGGGGAACGACGGCGGTTCGACGCCGAGCGCCGTCGCGCCATGGACGATCTGCCGCCAGGTCGTCTCGTCGATCGGAATCCCGTCACGCTCGCGCGCCTGTCGCGCGGCCTGCTCGGGTTCGCCGGGCACGCGGACGGGGTTGGCCTCGTCGGCCGCCCGCGAGGACTTGACGTAGGCGGTCAGCCGCTCGGCGGTCTGCGCGAACACGCCGCCCTCGAGCAGCCGGTCCGGTTGCATGACGATCATGAAAAGGCCATTGACCAGTCCGCGTGGCTGGCCCGGCGCTTCGCTGCTGTCGGGGCCGCCCGCCAGCACGCCGCCGAGCAGTTCGGCGACGAACGCGAGCCCCCAGCCCTTGTGCTCGCCGAACGGTACCAGCGCTCCCTTCGGCTCTTCCCAGATGACGGCCGGATCAGTCGTCGGCCGGCCTTCGTGATCGATCAGGCGGCCCGGCGCGACCGGCACGCCCTTGTTGTACGCGACGCGCGTCTTGCCCATCGCGATCGCCGACGTCGCGAAATCCAGCAGCACCGGCTGCGGGCCCGGAATCGCGATGCAGATCGGATTGGTCATCAGCCGCGGCTCGCTGCCGCCGAACGGCGCGACGCAGGACACCGCGTGCACGGCGTTGACGAAGATCATCGCCAGCAGGCCCTGCGCCGACAACTGCTCGCCATAAGCGCCGATCCGCCCCACGTGCTGGACGTTGCGCAGCGTCGTCACCGACACGCCATGGCGCTTGGCGACGGCCGCGGCCTCGGCGGTCACGGCATTGGCGATCGGCTGGCCGTAGCCCATCTGCCCGTCGAACACCGAGAACGGTTCGGTCCCGCCGACGCGCACCGGCTGCCGGTTCGGATGGACGAAGCCATCGCGAAGGTGCAGCAGGTAGGCCGGAATCATGCCGATGCCGTGCGAATCATGGCCGGTCAGGTTCGCGCTGACCAAGTGCTCGGCGATCTGCCGGGCTTCGTCGTCATGGCTGCCGGCGGCGCGGAAGATATCGGCGACGAAAGGGGTCAGCCGTTGGGGATCGGCGAATCGCATCACGGGGTCTCCTTGAACGGGGGTCGGTTCATCCGACTCGGTAGGCGGGGTGCGGCGCCCGCCGCCACCCCGATGAAGTGGAGTCATTCCCGCCCGAAGGCGGGAGCTTCCTCGCCATGAGAAGGTGGCACGTTGGGCGCCAGAATAAGGTTTGCCTCGCTTGACCTCGCCCTAACGGACGAGGTTCGCATTTTTGGCCCGAGGTCAACCCGAATGCGGTCCGGCATGCGGCCTGACGCGCGACGCGGCGAGCCGGGCACGCTCGCGCGCTTCGTCGACGCTGGCCGCGCGCGCCAGCGCGACGCCCATCCGACGCTTGACGAACGATTCGGGCTTGCCGAACAGGCGCACGTCGGATTCGGGAACGGTCAACGCATCAGCCACGCCGTCGAACGCGATACCCGCGGCGTCGATGCCGCCGTAGATGACCGCGCTGGCGCCGGGTGCCACCATCGAGACGTCCACCGGCAGGCCCAGGATCGCTCGCGCGTGCAACTCGAACTCCGACAGCCGCTGCGACGTCATCGTCACCATGCCGGTATCGTGAGGGCGCGGGCTGACCTCGGAGAACCAGACCTCGTCGCCCCGGATGAACAGCTCGACGCCGAACACGCCACGGCCGCCGAGGTTGTCCGTCACCGCCTTGGCGATCTGCTGCGATCGCTGCAGCGCCCGCGCGCTGATCCGCTGCGGCTGCCAGCTCTCGACGTAGTCGCCGTCGACCTGCAGATGGCCGATCGGCTCGCAGAACGACGTGACGATCTGGCCGTCGGGTCCTACCGAGCGCACCGTCAACAGCGTGATCTCCTCGTCGAAGCGGATCATTCCCTCGACGATGACGCGGCCGGCATCGACGCGGCTGCCGCTGGCCGCGTAACGCCACGCCGCTTCGATGCCGTCGGGTGAATCGACGGTCGACTGGCCCTTGCCCGACGACGACATCACCGGTTTGACGATGCACGGATAGCCGACGACCCGCGCCCCTTCGCGCAGCTCGTCCACGCTGCCGGCGAAGCGGTACGGCGAGGTCGGCAGGCCCAGTTCCTCGGCGGCGAGGCGGCGGATGCCTTCGCGGTTCATCGTCAGCCATGCGGCACGGGCCGTCGGGATCACGCGCTGGCCCTCGCGTTCCATCTCGACGAGCGTGGGCGTGGCGATCGCTTCGATCTCGGGCACGACCCAGTCGGGCTTCTCGGCCTCGATCACCGCGCGCAACTGCGCGCCGTCAGTCATGTCGATGACGTGCGCGCGGTGCGCGACCTGGTGGCCGGGCGCGTTCGCATAGCGATCGACGGCGATCACTTCGACGCCCAGGCGTTGCAGCGCGATGATCACTTCCTTGCCGAGTTCGCCGCTGCCCAGCAGCATGACGCGAGTGGCGGTGGGCGACAGCGGAGTGCCCAGGACGGGTGCGGGAGAACTCATGGCGGAGCTCGAGAAAAACGGTCCAGGCGGCAGTCTACCGCGCACCACGCCGCAAGCGGCGGCGCAGGAAGCGGTCGGGCGAGATCGCGCGGGCGAGATCGGCCTCGATCGGCAGCGCCTCGTCGGCGATCATCGCGGCGAGCAGTTCGGCGGCCAGCGTCGACCACAGCAGTCCCCGGCCGCCATGGCCGCACGCGATATACAGCCGTTCCCGCAGCGGCCACGCGAGCCGGTCGTTGCGCTGCCAGGGACCAGGATCGACGCGCATCGCGGCCTCGTCGTGCACTGGACCGATCACCGGCAGGTGGTCGCGCGTCGCGAATCGCCAACCGGCGTGGTGGTCGACGGCCTTGATGGAGTCGACGGCTTCGACGGAGTCGGCAGCTTCGATGGAGTCGACAGCTTCAGTGATATCGACCGCATCGGTGGCTTCGATCGATGCGGTCGCTTCAGCTGCCTCGATGGGCTCGCGTGGCGAGCCCGTCAATCCGCCCAGCCATCGCCGCAAGCGTTCGACGTTCGCGCGATCATCGCCATCGGCCTCGAACGCGCCTTCGGCGATCGGGGCGGCCGCACCGGCGGGAGGCGCCGGGGCGATCCGGTGCGTCGCGCCGGTCAGCACCTCGCCATCGCCGACCGGCAGCACATAAGCGTCGCCGCCGATCACGCAGCGCAGGCCTGACAGCGGCACCGACCGAAGCCGCGTGCTTTGTCCGGCGCTGGCCTGCAGCTCGACCGACGACAGACCGGCCAGCTCGGGCGCGGCTCCGGCATTGGCGAGCACCATCACCGACGCTCGTGCCCGTTCGCGCCCCTGGCCGTCGAATGCGCGCCATGGCACGCACCGTGTACCGTCCGTGCCATCCTTGGCATCCGTGCTCCTCGTAACGCCGTTGCCACCGACGCCGTCCGTGCCGCCTTCGATTCGGGCCACCGCGCAATTCCCGATGAACGTCAGCGCCCCCGGCGACGCGTGTTCGGCGTCGGCCAGCCACCTGCGGCAACGCTCGGCCGGATCGACGATCGCACCGCCCGGCCACCAGACCGCCGCAGGCAATCCGTCGATGCCAGCGAGCCGCTGCGCTGTCTCGGCATCGACGACGCTAAGGAAGCCCGACGGCCAGCCGAGCCGCGCGAGCCCGTCGTGCAAGCGTGCCCGCTCGTCGTCGTCGCGGGCGATGATCAGCCGGCCGATCCGCCGGCGCGTCGCGCCCACGCCCGCCGCATCCACCGCATCAGCCACGCCAGCCGCATCCATCGCACCAGCCATGTCGGCCACGCCAGCCGCGTCCATCACACCAGCCATGTCGGCCACGCCAGTCCCGTCGGCTACATGGGCCATGCCGCATGGACCGGCTGCGCCGCTCGACAAGGCCTCGCGAGCACCTCCGGCCATCGACCATGCCGCTCGGGTCAGGCGGGCCAGCGGATTGTCATCGACAGCCACGTGCAGGTGCTCGGCCAGCCAGGGCTGCGCCGAACCGGCCGACACGGGCAGCGGGCGATCGCCGGCGTCGAGCAGCGACACACGCCACCCGCGCGCGACCAGCGCGACGGCGATCGCACACCCCGCCAATCCGGCACCGACGACGATCGCATCACGGCAAGGCGGGCCATCGGTGGGCGCCGCCGCCTCTCGTTCCTGCCCGCCCGCTGGTGGTCCAGGCTGCTCCAAGCCGCCCGCTTCCCGCCCATCGGCACCCCATGCGTCCGTCTCCCGCCGATCGGAACCCCCTGCATCCGCCTCCCGCCCGGCTGCTGCCCGTGCATCCCGCTTCGCCGCGCCGTGCAGCGGCCCTCGCACGGCTTCGAGCCGCTCGCGTTTGCCGCCGAAGCCCGCGACGCGCCGCACGTCGAAGCCGGCATCACACAGCGCGCGCCGCACGGCGGCGGCAGCCGTGTACGTCGACAGGCGAGCGCCGGGTCGGCACAACCGGGCCGTCGCCCGGATCGTTCGCTCGGCCCATGCGTCGGGGTTGCGCGCTGGCGAGAAGCCGTCCAGGTAGACGGCATCGGCGCGCAGCACCAGGCGGGGCAGCATCCGGACGCAATCCCCGAACGCCAGCAGCAGCACGACACGTCCGCGCGCGAAGACCAGGCGGTGAAGGCCGGGCAGCGGCAGCGGCCACTGCACGCACAGCGCATCGAGATCCGCTCGCGCGCAAGGGCCGAGATCGACGGCACCGAGCATATCGAGCGCGCGGCGCAGATCCGCAGCCGCAACCGGATGCTTGTCGATCGACACGAACACGAGACGCTCGCTGCGCGACGGATCCTCGCGCCATCGCGCCAGC
>JAKPAM010000156.1 GCA_029779435.1 Pseudomonadota bacterium
GGCGGGGATCCTTGATCTGGCTGTAGAGCTTGCCGTCGGAGAAAGTGCCGGCACCGCCCTCGCCGAACTGGACGTTCGACTCCGGATCGAGGATCCTTTTCCGCCACAAGCCCCAGGTATCCTGCGTGCGCTCGCGCACCGCCTTGCCGCGTTCGACGACGATCGGCCGAAAACCGCTCTGCGCCAGGACCAGTGCCGCAAAGATGCCGGCCGGGCCGAAGCCGACGACAATCGGCCGCGTCGTGAGTGGCAACGGCGCCCGTCCGACGAAGTGGTAGTGCATGTCCGGCGTCGGCTGCACGTGCCGGTCGCCGGCGTGTCGTTCGAGCACCGTGGCCTCGTCGAGCAGCGCAACGTCGACGCTGTAGATGAAGGTCGGCGCAGCGGCCTTGCGCGCGTCGCAACTGCGGCGAAATACGCGCAGTTCAGTGATCTCCGGCAGCGCCACACCGAGGCGATTGGCCACCTCCTCGGACAGCGCTGCCGGCGGGTGTTCGAGCGGGAGGCGAATTTCACTGATGCGCAACATGACCGATTCCGTTTCGTCAGAAAGCGCGTCGCCGACGCTCAGGGCTGCTGCCCATAGGCGGCGAAGCGTGCGAGTACGATGGACATCTCGGCGGCATCGAGGAGCACCGGCTGGCCGAGTTGGCACGCACGCCAGTACTGCTCGCACAGGACTTCGAATTCGACGCCGAGATCGAACGCCTGCTGCAGGTCGTCACCGACAACCAGCATGCCGTGGTTGGCCAGCAGGCAGGCACGTCGATCCGCGATGGCCAGCAGCACGGCGTCGGACAGGGCCTGTGTGCCGAAAGTCGCGTAGGCGGCGCAGCGCACGCTGTCGCCACCAAAGCGCGCGATCATGTAGTGGAAGGGCGGGATGTCGTGGCGCAGGCAGGCGAGACTGGTGGCAAACGGCGAATGCGCATGCAATATCGCACCGACCTCCGGGCGCCCGGCGTAGAGGTCACGATGAAAGCGCCACTCCGAGGACGGCTGGCGGCGACCTTGGCAACTGCCGTCCATGCGCACGCGGACGATATCCTCGTCTACGAGGGCATCGTAGGGCATGCCCGTGGGAGTGATCAGGAAACCCGCGCCGGCGCTGTCGCCGGCGCGCAGGCTGAGGTTGCCGGCGGTGCCGCGATTGAGGCCGGCCGCCTGTATGCGGCGCGCAGCGTCGATCAACGCCTGCCGCGGATCAGACATGCCGAGCCTCCTGGTACAGGGCCAGCAGCGCGTCGCGGCTGGCGACACAAACGCCGCGTTCGCTGATCAGCGCGCTGACCAGGCTGGCCGGCGTGACGTCGAAGGCCGGGTTGGCCACCGCCACGTCGCTCGTGACTTGCCGCAGGCAGCCGCTGCGGCCGGCGGTGCCACAACCCCACACGACGCGCAATTCGTCGGCGTCACGCTCCTCGATCGGGATGGCCGCGCCGTTCGGGCAGGCAAAGTCGATCGTCGAACGCGGCGCCGCGACATAAAACGGCACCGCGGCCGCGCGTGCGGCCAGCGCCTTGAGATAGGTCCCGATCTTGTTGGCGACGTCGCCGTTGGCGGCAACGCGATCGGCGCCGACCATCACCGCGTCGATGCGGCCGCTCTGCAACAGCAGACCGGGCGCGTTGTCGGCGATCAGCGTACGGGGTACGCCGTGCCGCCCGAGTTCCCAGGCGGTCAACAGGCCCTGGTTGCGCGGGCGGGTCTCGGAAACCCAGACGTGCACGTCAATTCCCGCGTCGAAAGCGGCATAGACCGGCGCCAGC
>JAKPAM010000158.1 GCA_029779435.1 Pseudomonadota bacterium
GGAGGTCCAGCGAACGAAGGCGAAAACACTGTCCGGTGCGAACGACACGACGCGTCGGCGGCGGTCGAGGATCTGTTCGGCGATCTCGCGGCCGAACCTGATCCAGAATTCGATCTTCTTCTCGACCCACGTCAACTCGACATGGGTCAGTGCATCGGCCGCTGGCGCTGGCGGCAAGCCGGTGCGCAGCGACGGGTCGGCGACACCGATCATCGCGGCTCTCCTTCGCTGGTGGGGAACTCGCGCTCGAACAGCGCGCGCAGCATGTCGGCGACCGTCTGTCCGCGCTGGAAGGCGGCAATCTTGATCCGGCCGCGCATGTCGGCGGTGACGTCGATCGTCAGCCTGGCGGTAAATTCGGCGGCGGGGTCCGCGCGCGGCGATGGACGGTCTGGCGCCTTGATCCAGCTTTCCGGATCGGCAGGCCGGGTCGCAAAACTGCGTTTCGAGGACCGCTCGCTCATGTCGCGATCCTCGTGACTTCGGCGGCGAGCGCGGCAATCTCCCGCGCGGCGGGCGATGTATCGTCCTGCTCGGCCGCGAGCCGTCCGGTCTGCACGACATCGGCGAAGGCGATGCGCTGACCGATGGTGGTGAGGAGCGGCGGGGGATCGTGTTCAGCGAGCGTCTCAGCGGTTTCGCGGGCGAGGATCGTGCGGGCGGCACAGCGGTGCAGTACGAACCGCGCCTTGAGGTCCGGTCGATAGATCCGCGCTTCGCTGAGCAGCGTCAGCATCTCGGCAGACGCCCAGCCGTCGAGCGGTGCCGGCTGCACCGGGATCAGTACAAGATCGGCAGCCAGCAGCGCCGAACGCATCAGCCCGGCGACACGCGGCGGTCCGTCGATGACGACATGATCGACATCGCGCGCCAGTTCCGGCGCTTCGCGGTGGAGCGTGTCGCGGGCCAGGCCGACAACACCGAACAGCCGCTCCAATCCCTCACGGCCGCGCTGCTGTGACCAGTCGAGCGCCGAGCCCTGTGGGTCGGCGTCGATCAGC
>JAKPAM010000184.1 GCA_029779435.1 Pseudomonadota bacterium
CTCGAGAAACGCGCGCCGCGATTCGGACGCTAAGGCTGGTGGACGCCAAGATCGAACAGGGCTTCACGCGGTTCGATCTTGGCGCTGACAGGCCCGAGTTCCGGGCGCCGATCCGGGCCACGCGCCACCGGGCCGCTTAGCTCGCCGCCGGACTGGTAAGACCCGGCGGCTCGATGGCTCGGCAAGTCAGCGGCGCGCCCGTTCGATCGCCGCGCGGATCAGCGGCATCCGGTCGTTGCCGAAGTACATGTCGTCGCCGACGAAGATCGTCGGCGAACCGAAGCCGCCCCGTCGGATCACCTCGTCGGTATTCTCGCGCAGCGCGTCCTTGATCGCCGGCTGCGTGATCACGTCGAACACGCGTGCGGCGTCGACACCGGCCCGCTGGCATACCTTCTCGACGACCGCGTCCTGCGCGATGTCCTGGTTCTCGCCCCAATACAGTTCGAACGCGGCCTGCGCGAAATCGACGAGCTTGCCTTCGGGCTCGAGCGCTATGCACGCGCGCATCACCTTGACGCTGTTGACCGGGAACACGTCCGGTGGAAAGTGGATCGCGATCTTCGACAGGTCGGCCCAGTCGCGCAGATCCTTCTTCATGTACGCGGCCTTGGCCGGGATCGGCTTTTCGCGCGACGCGTACACGCTCGGATTGATCGTGTTGAAGATGCCACCGACCAGGATCGGCCGCCAGCGGATCGGCGCGTCCAGTTCACGAGCGAGCGGCTGGATGTTGTGGAATGCCAGGTAAGTCCAGGGACTGGAACAATCAAAAAAGAACTCGATCATGATGCGGGGGTTCCTGCTTGCTTGCCGAACAGATGCCGGCGGGTTTCTTCATCCATCGTCTTGTTTTGCTTCAGATCGGCGCCGACGGCCAGCCCCGCCTGCACGGCCGGCCGCGCGCGGACGACCGCGAACCAACGTTTGACGTTCGGATAGTCGTCCAGCGTCAGGCCCTGCGCCTTGTGCGTCATGATCCACGGAAAACACGCGATGTCGGCGATCGAATAGTCGCCGGCCACGTATTCGCTGCCGGCCAGCGCCTTGTCGAGCACGTTGTACAGCCGCCGTACCTCGCTGCCATAGCGCTCGATCGCGTACGGGATCTTTTCGTTCGCGTACAGCAGGAAATGGCCGTTCTGCCCAGCCATCGGGCCCAGTCCGCCCATCTGCCACATCACCCACTGGATGACACGATAGCGCGCGGCCAGCTCGCCGGGCATCAGCTGCCCGCTCTTCTCGGCGAGATAGAGCAGGATCGCGCCGGATTCGAAAACCGAAACGGGCCCGTCGCCGGACGCGGGTGCGTGATCGACGATCGCGGGGATGCGGTTGTTCGGCGAGATCGCGAGGAAGCCGGGCTCGAACTGCTGGCCTCGTCCGATGTTGACGGGCAGGATCCGGTACGGCAGGCCGGTTTCCTCCAGCATGATGGAAATCTTCCATCCGTTCGGCGTCGGCCAGTAATGGACGTCGATCATCGTCGTAGTGTCTCCTTGCGTGACGGAATGCTCGCGGGATCGTCCGCTCCATCGATTATCGTCGAAGTAGGGAAGTGTCGATCCATTCGCCCGATTCGACGCGCACGCCATCGGGATGAGATACCGCCGTGATGGAAATCGACGCGACGCCGCGCGTTCTTTGTTATCGTTGCGGCGGTTTCGCGATGGTCGGCCGTCCCCGGGATCGTGCGGTCACGCTCGTGGGACGACGTCTTTCCGAAGTTCGGCCGCGAAGTTCGGCTGTTGTCAGGCCTCTCACGAGCAATCCGTCATGCTTGAGCCGCCACCGGCTGAATATTCGGCCTACATCGATTTCGAACGCGAAGAGTGGGCCCGGCTGCGCTCGAGCACGCCCTTGACGCTGTCGGAGGGCGATCTCGCCTCGCTGCGCGGCGTCAACGACCAGGTGTCGATGGCCGACGTCGAAGACGTCTACCTGCCGCTGTCGCGTTTGCTGAATCTGCATTTCCGCTCGGCGCGGGGGCTCAGCGGCGTCAAGGACGAATTTCTCGGCCGGCTGGTCGGCAACCGTCCTTATGTGATCGCGATCGCCGGCAGCGTGGCGGTCGGCAAGAGCACGTTCGCGCGCGTGCTGCAGGCGCTGCTCGCGCGCTGGCCGGACCATCCGTCGGTCTCGCTGGTGACCACCGACGGCTTCCTGTATCCGCTGGCCGAGTTGAAGGAACGCGACTTGCTGAGCCGCAAGGGCTTTCCGGAAAGCTACGACCGGCGCCGGATGATCCAGTTCCTCGCCGATGCCAAGGCCGGCAAGCGGAGGCTCACCGCGCCCGTGTACTCGCACCGCGCTTATGACATCGTGCCCGACGAGTGCCTGATCATCGAACAGCCCGACATCCTGATCTTCGAAGGATTGAACGTGCTGCAGCCAGCCACCCTCGATCCGACGTCCCGCGTCGCGCCCAGCCTGATCGTGTCCGATTTCTTCGATTTCTCGATCTACGTCGATGCGGCCGTCGAGCATATCGAACGCTGGTATATCGATCGCTTCCTGTCGTTGCAGCGCACGGTGTTCCAGAATCCGGAGTCCTACTTCCATCACTACAAGGATCTGAACACCGAGGAGGCGACGGCGGTCGCGCGCAAGATCTGGGCCGACATCAATATGGTCAACCTGCGCGACAACATCGAGCCGACCCGCGAGCGGGCGAACGTCGTGCTGCGCAAGGCAGCCGACCATTCGATCGAGTCGCTGCGGCTGAGGCAGTTCTAGGCCTGTCGACGCCAAGATCGGCGCGGGGTCGATCTTGGCGTCGACAGGCCCTGACTCACGCCGCCGCGGGCGGGTAGCCGGCGTCGTCCAACGCACGGGCGAACGGCTCGGCCGACTGCTGGCTGTCGATGCGTACGCGGTGCGCGCCCAGGTCCACCGAGACCTGCGCCTGCGGGTCGACCTTGGCGATAGCGGCGCGCACCACTTTCTCGCAGTGGCCGCAGGTCATGTCGTCGAGACGGTATTCGATCATCTTCGCATCCGTAGTGAGAGAGAAAACCGCATTGTCGACCTTGCCATCGTGGTAAGGTCAAGGGGTTCGAGGCAGGATGCACGCATGACGAACCGATCGACTCCCGCCTTCCCGATGGTGATGAACATCGGCCAGGCTTCGGCCGCCTCCGGCGTGTCGGCCAAGATGATCCGCTACTACGAGACGCTGCATCTGCTGCCGGAGATCGCGCGCAGCGAGGCCGGCTATCGTCGATACGGGTCCGACGATGTCAATACGCTGCGCTTCATCCGCCGGGCGCGCGACCTCGGATTCTCGATGGCCGAGGTCGGGACGCTGCTATCGCTATGGCGTGATCGGGGACGGGCCAGCCGGGAGGTCAAGCAGGTCGCGCTCGCGCATGCGGCCGACCTGCAGCGTCGGATCGACGAGATGCAGGCGATGCAGCGCACGTTGCAGCGGTTGGCGGCAGCATGCCACGGCGATGCGCGGCCGTCGTGCCCGATCCTCGATGACCTGGCCGGCGCCACACCGCCTCCCGCCGAAGGCTGCGGACATTGAAGGCAGCCGATGTCGGAGGAGCGAGGGCCTGAAGCAGCAGTGACTCGACTCGCTCCGGCGGACGAGGCTGGCGCTCGGGCCCGTGCTCAGAGCGCCTGCAACAACGCCAACGCCCGTTCGAGCGTCTCGTCCCGCTTGGCGAAGCAGAAGCGCACGATGCCGGATTCGCGCGGCTCGTCGTAGAACGCCGACACCGGAATGGCCGCAACGCCGACCTTGGTCGTCAGCCACCGGCAGAACTCGGCCTCGTTCAGATCGCCGCACCGGTCGACGAGTCCGCGATAACGCGCCAGTTGGAAATACGTGCCACGCGAGGGCAGCGGCTCGAAGCGCGTGCGCGCGAGGCCCGCGCCGAACAGGTCGCGCTTGCGCTGATAGAACACCGACAGCGTCTGCCAGGGCGTCGGATCGCTCAAGTAGCGGGACAACGCCACTTGCATCGGTGTGTTGACGGTGAAGACCATGAACTGATGGACTTTCCGAAGTTCGGCCGTCAACGCCGCCGGGGCGGCCAGGTAGCCGACCTTCCAACCAGTGACGTGGAACGTCTTGCCGAAGCTGGACACGATGACGCTGCGCTCCGCCAGCGCCGGATAGCGGGCGACGCTTTCGTGGCACGCGCCATCGAAGACCATGTGCTCGTAGACCTCGTCCGACAGCACGATCAACCCGTGGTCGCAGGCGATCTGCTGCAGCGCGAGCAGGTCGTCGGCCGCGAACACCGAACTGGTCGGGTTGTGCGGCGAGTTGACGATGATCATCCGCGTGCGCGGCCCGACCGCCTGCCGAACCCGGTCCCACGGCACCGTGTAGGTCGGCTGTTGGTCGGACGGCGGCGTCATCGGCACGAAGACCGGCACGGCGCCCGCCATCGTGATCGCCGGCACGTAGCTGTCGTAGGCGGGCTCGATGACGATGACCTCGTCGCCGGGATGCACGAGCGCGAGGATCGCTGTCAGGATCGCCTGCGTCGCACCGGCGGTGACCGTGATCTCGCGATCCGGGTCGTAGACGGCGCCATGGATCAGCGCAATCGTCCGGCTGATCGCCTGCCGCAGCGCCGGCCAGCCCGTCATCGGCGGATACTGGTTGTGCCCGGCACGCATCGCCGCGTCGACTTCGTCGAGCAGCCGGGGATCACAGTCGAAATCCGGAAACCCCTGGCCCAGGTTGACGGCCCCGTGCTCGGCCGCCAGCGCCGACACGACGGTGAAGATCGTCGTGCCCACCTTGGGCAGGCGCGAGACGGGCGGTGCCAGCGGCGGCCACGGCGGTACGGGAATCGCGTTGTCGGATGAACGGGCAATGCCACCGGCAGCGGCGGAATCGAAGACGGGCATGGCAGGGGAGCCGGCCCACGCGAGGCCAGCCAGATAGTCCGGAACCGAACTGGGCACTATACCAATCCCCGCCATCCGCCGCGTCTCGCTGACCCCGAATCCGGGAGTCGGATTCAGCTTCAATGCGGCAGGCGAGCCTGCCATCGCGCCATCACTCCGCCGATCGGGCAAGGGCTGGCCATGCCATCGATCTCGATCCGCCGGCGCAGATAGGTCGGATGGTCGATGCGAGCGGCCGGTGAGGGCTCGGCACCGTCGTCGGATGCGGACGGGCCGCCGTCGAATGCACGCTGTGCGGCCGATGCCAGCCAACCGATGAAGGATCGGGTCGTTTCGGTGATCGAGTGATGCATGGTGGGCTCTCCGAAAAAATCAAGGTCATGCAAGGAATCGGCTCGGGCCGGCTGCAGCGAACCGCGGGCCGATCGTCCAGGGAGGCGGTACACGGCGATTCGCTCGACACCGCCTAGCTAAAAACACAGGGTGTATGTACGTACAGTATTGAGATTCGGCGGGACTGTCAATCGTCCGACCGTCCCGGACCGCGATCGGGGCGGACCAGGAAAACCTGATCCCTCGGCGTTGCCGACCAGCCGCACCGATCCGCCGCTGGTGGACCTCGCACCGCCGCTTGCCCGCCTGCGTCTTATCCGGACCGGGCGTCCGTGATCTGCTGCAGGCATGACTGCCAGCGCCACCACTGTCCCGCCCGCCGGTCCGGCGGGGGAGCCACTCGCGCAACGGGAACGCGCCTGCCTGCTGTTGGGGGCATTGGGCGACGCCCTCGGCGCGCCGCTCGAATATCTGAGGATCGAGGAAATCCGCACCGCCTACGGCCCGCAGGGTCTGCGTGAGCCGGTACGGTTCAACGGCCGTGTCGGTGCGATCACCGACGACACGCAGATGATGCTGTTCACCGCCGAAGGGCTGTTGGACGCCATCGCCGGCCAGACTGATGCGGCGAGCCACGGCGGACCCGAGTTCGAGGCGGCCGTCGGCGCGGCTTATCTGCGCTGGCTGGCTTCGCAGGGGCTCGGAGATACGCGCGCCCTTGTCGATCCGATGGGCGGCCCGGCGGGCAATCCGATGTCCGCGCCGCCGCGGGGCCTGCTCGCGCTGCCGGAGATGCGGGTCCAGCGGGCGCCGTCGTTGACGTGCCTGGATGCGCTCGAAGCGGTGCAGATGCCCGGACAGGCAGCGGTCAATACGCGCATGGGCAACATCGCGGCCGGCCGGACCGCACCGGTCGGCGTGCTGTTCGGTTCGCGAATCACCGCGGCCCCGCAAACCGAAGCGGAGACACTGGCCCGTTGCTATTCATTGGCGAGCCGGCTCGCGCGCCTGACGCATGGCCATCCCACCGCGATCCACGCGGCTGGCGCCTTCGCGACGTTGATCGCCGCACTGCTGGCCGGCCGGTCGTGGGACATCGCGCTGGCACGCGTGGACGAACTGCTGGCCGCGCATCCGAGTGCGTCGGCCGTGCGCGAGGCGCTCGCCCGCGCGGCCGATGCGACCGGCGCCGGCGATGCGACGACGGACCCGACCGTGAGGCTCGGCGAAGGCTGGGAGGCGCACGAAGCGCTGGCGATCGCGGTCCATGTGGCGCGCGCGGCGAGCGCCCCCATGGCAGCGCCGTCGGCGGCGAACCACCCGGCCGACGCGGGGATGAGCCCCTCGGCAGCGGCTCTCCTGAGGGCCGTCAACCACAGCGGCGACTCGGATGGCTGCGGCCTGATGACCGGGTGCCTGATCGGCGCATCACGGGGGCTGGCGGGCGTGCCGTCGACCTGGCTCGCGCAACTCGAACTGGCGACGGTGATCGACGACCACGCGGAACGCCTGCGCGCGGCCGGAAGCCTGCTGGTCCGGCCCGAACGGCCCGAGAGGGTCGCGACGACGAGCGTCTGAACCGACGCCTTGCCCGTGCCGCCTCAGCCGCGGCCGGCTCCTCGGACCAGCGGCCGCGCCTGCGCCCTCCGCCAAGAGCGCCAGGCTCCTACGGCCGGAGCGGGCGCCGCCCGCGATCGATCACTGCTTTTCGATCCGCGCCGCCTCGACGATCTTGCGGTAGCGCTCGGAATCCTCCCGCTGGAATTCCCGCATCGGCGCCGGCGCCAACGGCATCTGCTCCCAACTGTTGCGCACCGCGTACTCGCGCGCGGCCGGGGTGTTCAGCACTTTCTGCATCGCATCGGCCAGCTTGGCGACGACGTCGTCGGGCGTCGCGGCGTTGAGGTAGAACGCACACCACGTATAGGTGGCGAAATCCTTGTAGCCCAGTTGCTGCATCGTCGGCACGTCGGGCAGCTCGGGCGAGCGCGAATCGCCCGACACCGCCAGCGCGCGCGCCTTGCCGTCCTTGGCCAACGGCAGCGCGCCGCCCAGGTCCACGACCGCCAGGTCGATCTGCCCACCGATCAGGTCGGTCATCGCCTGCGACAGGCCCTTGTACGGCACGTAGTTCAGCTCCGCTCCGCTCAGCGTCGACCACCAGGCGGCCGCGAGCTGGTAGCCCTGCGAATACGTGCCGACCGATATCTTGCGCTGTTCGCGCCGCGACGCGTCGAGCAGATCCTGCAGCGACTTGTAGCGCGAATCGCCGGCGACCATGAACCCCATCAGGCCGCGGAACAACCCCGCCACCGGCCGCATGTCGTTCACCGGGTCATAAGGCAGCGACTTGAACACGTGCGGATTGACCGACATCGGCGAGTTGCTCGCGGTGATCATCGTGTAGCCATCGGCCGGCGATTGCTTGATGACCCCGATGGCGACCGCGCCGTTGCCGCCCGGACGGTTCTCGACGATGACCGGCTGGCCCAGCAGCTTGGACAGCTCCTCGGCGTGATATCGCGTATTGCTGTCCGCGCCGCTACCGTTGGCGAAGGGCACGATGATCCGGATCGGCCTGTTCGGAAAATCACCGGCCTGGGCGGCCGCGGGGCCGACCCGGGTCCACAGCGGCGCGGCCAGCAGCGCCAGGGCCGTGCGTCGCGAAGCGCGCATCGAACTGTCTCCTGTCGTTTGTCGATATGAATAGGCGTCACGCCCGCCTCGCGGCCTGACGCCAGCGAGCCGCGCCGGACGGGCGGGGCCAGCATAGCACCGCGGCGCCGCGCGGGCCGGCGCGCGGCGATGCAATGAGGCGCCAGCACCACGCCTGGCGCGACGTCTGTCGGGCCGCGCGCCGATGCCTGCGATAATGCCGCCTGACCATGGGCCCAAGCGCGAGCCTCGTCCTTCAGGGCGAGGTCGAGCGGAGCAAGCCCGTTCTGGCGCCTTCGGCGCCATCGTCTCGTCGCGAGGAAGCTCTTGCCTCGAGGCGAGACTGACTCACTTTCCCTCTGGGCCTGACTGCCGATGGTGCATGGATCTCCTTCCGACGCCGTGCGAAGCGCGCGAATCGACAATTGCGTGGCCAAGGCCCGCACGCTGGCCACCCTGACTCGCGACCTCGACCGGATCGAAGACACGAAAGGCGTCGGCGCCGCTTATTACGCCAAGCTCGACCAATGCACGCAGGCCCGGCACACGCTGGGCGACGCGCTGCGAGTGTTCCTGCGTGACCGCGATCGCGAAGGCTTGTGCCGGCTGCGTGAACGCACGCGCGACGACTCCGCCAGCGCGCGCGCCATCGAGCAGGCGCTGGGCGACGACCTCGCGCAGTACGTCGATGCGAACCAGGTTCGTCACGAACTGTTCGCGGTCCCGGTGATGCTTCCCCGCGGCTTCGCGTCGACGCCGCTGTCCGGGACGATCAGGGAGACGCTCGCCAAGGCCTGGCTGCGCTTGAACGACGGGCGCGACCACGACGAGGACGAGGTCCGCGTCACCGTCATGCGGACGCTGTTTCGTCCGGGCCGGATCGAGCGTCTGGACGAGGTCGATGTCTTCTCCTGGGTCCGCGCCCGCGCGGCAGGCCAGAGCGACGATGGCGACGGCAATGGCGCCAGCGCTGATGACGACGGCGACCGCGATGAGGCGGGCGACCCCGAGATCGAACACTGGGACGAAACGCCGATGGCGCTGCGCTACATCGTGATCCACGTCGCCACGCCGCCCGAATGGCTCGACGACGACGAAGCGATGGCCGCCGACGACCTGCGTCCCTACCTGCCGAATTTCGCCGACCTGCCCAAGAACCACCTGGACTGGTCGGCCGACGCGCGCAAGGCCTTGTCGAGCATCACGCGCGGGCACATCAACGTCGGCTTCCCGGACGACCTGCGCGCGGCCCGCGTCTCGGGCCGGTATTTCTCGCAGTTCTGGGTGATCCGCTACGCCCTGCATCGGCAGCTCGAAGCGGTCGGGGCGGAGGACGACGTAGCGCGGATCGCATGCTCGCTGCATCGGCGAAGCGGCCCGGCGAAGGCCAAACCGAGCCTGTCGATGCGGATCAGTCTGCTCGACGACGATGGCGACCTGCTGGCCGGCCACGAGACCTTCCTCGACGACGTCTTCACGCTCGAAGCGGCGCAGCCGCTGATCGGCGACCTGGCGCTGGCCTTGTCGATCGACGAACAGACGACCGTGCCCGGTCTGCACGAACTGCCGGACGATGCGCCGGGCAGGCCGCTGTTCCACACCGAATCGGGATGGCAGCCGTCGCCATGAAGGTCACGATCCATGGCGCCGGGGCGATCGGCGGGCTGCTTGGCGTTCGTCTGGCCGCCAGCGGCGCGGCCCAGGTGTCCGTGGTGGCGCGCGGCCCCACGCTGGCCGCATTGCGGCGCGACGGTTGGCGGCTGCGCCATGACGGCGCCGAGCTGCGAGCCGCCGTACAGGCCAGCGACGCGCCGACCGACCTCGGGCCGCAGGATCTGGTCGTCGTGGCCGTCAAGGGACCGGCGCTCGCCTCGGTCGCCGAATCGGTGGCGCCACTGATCGGTCCGGCGACGATCGTGCTGCCGGCGATCAACGGCGTGCCGTGGTGGTTCGGCCAGGGCATCGACGCGCTGTCCGCCTCGCCGCTGCGCAGCGTCGATCCCCATGGCGCGATCCTGGCGGCGATGCCGTTGGCGCGCATCGTCGGCTGCGTCGTGCATGCCAGCGCCGCGCAAGTGGCCCCCGGCATCGTCGAGCACCGGATCGGTCGCGAACTGATCATCGGTGAACCTTCCGGCGAGGACAGCACACGCGTACGCGACCTGCGCGCGTTGTTGACGGCCGCCGGCTTCGACGTCACGGTATCCGGCCATATCCGCCAGGACGTCTGGTACAAGCTGTGGGGCAACCTGACGATGAATCCGGTATCGGCCCTGACCGGCGCCACCGCGGACCGCCTGCTCGATGATCCGCTGGTGCGGGCGTTCTGCTCGGCGGCGATGAGCGAAGCCGCGCAGGTCGGCGCGCGGATCGGCTGCCCGATCACGCAGTCGCCCGAGGATCGGCATGCCGTCACGCGCAAGCTCGGCGCCTTCAAGACCTCGATGCTGCAGGATATCGAGGCGGGCAGGGCGATCGAACTCGACGCGATCGTCGCGGCTGTCGCCGAGATTGGCGGCCGGCTCGGCGTGGCCACGCCCAACATCGATGCCTTGCTGGGCTTGACCCGATTGTTCGCGCGCCAGCGCGGCCTGTATTGACGCGGCGGGGGCCCGATTCGCTCCCTTCCGCCTTCACCGCACATGCAAGGCCCCCGATTGTCCGCTTCACCGCCGCCATCCGCTTCCCCAGGCTCCCGCGGCTCTCCCGGGCCCGATGCCCTCGGGCCCGGCTTAGCCATCCCCGCCGATCCGACGGCTCTGCTACGGCTGAGCGCCTTCGGCAGCCTGGCGTCGATGCGCGTCTGCGACAGCCTGACCGCCCCGCTGGCCAATGCGTTCACGGTCACCATGATCGAGGCCGCGCAAACGATCTCGTTCTTCGCGATCGCCTATGGGCTGCTGCAAGTGTTCTACGGCCCGCTCAGCGACCGTATCGGCAAGACGCGAGTGATCGTGCTGGCGACGGCCGGCTGCGCGCTGGCCAATCTGCTCGTGCTGCTGGCACCGTCGATGCCGACCGTGCTGATGCTGCGCGCGCTGTCCGGTGCATTCGCCGCCGGCATCGTCCCGATCAGCATGGCCTACATCGGCGACACCGTCCCTTATGACCGACGCCAGCCCGCGCTGGCCCGCCTGATGACAGCGACGCTGACCGGGATGATCTGCGGCCAATGGCTCGGCGGCGTGCTCGGCGAAGCGATCCACTGGCGCGCCCCGTTCGCGGTACTGACGACGGTGTTCGTCATCGCGCTGGCCGCGCAATGGCGAGCCGGCCTGCTGCGCGCCACACCCAGCGCCTCGCCGCACGGCGACGGTTCCCCGCGCGCGTCGTTCTTCACCCAGGTCTCCGGCATCGTCGCGCAGCCCTGGGCCCGCATCGTGCTGGTGCTGGTCTTTCTCGAAGGCATGGCGGCGTTCAGCCTCTATGCGATGGTCCCCACCCACCTGCATCAACGCTTCGGATTGTCGATGACGGTGGCCGGCGGCATGCTCGCGCTGCTGGGAGCCGGGGGCATGCTGTACACGTTCTCGGCCTCGCGCCTGATCAAGCGCCTCGGCGAAGCCGGGATGGCGCGGCTCGGCGGCTGCCTGCTGGGCGTCTCGTTCCTACTGCTGGGGATCGAGACCTGGGCTTGGCTGGCGGCACCGGCCTGCCTGATCGGCGGACTGGGGCTGTACATGCTGCACAACACGCTGCAGACCAACGCGACGCAGTTGTCCCAGGCCTACCGCGGCACCGCCGTGTCGATGTTCGCGTCGTGCCTGTTCATCGGCCAGTCGTTCGGCGTCTCGGCAGCAGCGGCCATGGTCGGAGCAGGGCAGGCCAGAGGGCTGTTCATCGCCTGCGCGATCGTCGCCGTCGCGCTCGGCGTGGGATTCTCGATCGCGATCGACCACCGCAAACGCCACTGAGCCGGTCAGATCGATCGCATCACGCGCAGGCGCGCGAAGCTCGTCGCACAGCCCACGCTGGAGAAAGCGGCGCCCAGCCACATCGCTGCGATATCCCCGTGCTCGGGCGACAGCAGGAAGCACGCGGCGACCAGCGCCGTCCCGGTCGCCTGGCCCGTCAGCCGCGATGTCGCGAGGATGCCGCTGGCGCCGCCGCTGCGATGCGAGGGCGCGCTGCTCATCAGCGCGTTCAGGTTGGGCGACTGGAAGAAGCCGAACCCGATGCCGCACCACACCATCCGCCAGATGATGTCGAAGTCCGACGGCACGGGCGGCATCGTCGCCATCAGCATCATGCCGCTGGCCAGCACGGCCAGGCCGATCCCGCCCAGCAAGCCCGCCGGATAGCGGTCGGACAGGCGGCCTGCGATCGGCGCGAGCACGGCGACGACGACCGGCCATGGCGTGATCAACAAGCCGATCTCGACAACCGAGCGCCCGAGCCGGTGCTGGAACAGGAACGGCAGCGCCACGAACGCGAACCCCTGCGTCGCGAACGCGCAGATGCCGGTCAGCGACGACAACGCGAACAACGGTCGGCGGAACAGGTCGATCGCCAGCATCGGCGCCGGATGCCCGGCCTGGCGACGCAGCAGCCATACGAGGCAGACCACCGCGATCGTCAACTCGATCGTCACGCGTGGCCATGGCGCCGCATGCGCCGCCTCGCCCAGCCCGAGCACGAACGTGCCGAACAGCAGCGCGCACAGCACCGAGGCCAACCCATCGAACTTGTGCGCGGCGAGCGCGGTGTCGGGCAGCGACTTCCACCCGACGTACAGGGCCAGCACGCAGATCGGCAACTTGAACAGGAACAGCCACGGCCACGGCGCGATCGCCAGAACGATCGACGTGACGGTCGGACCGATGACGAAGCAACTGCCGACGACCATTGCGTTGGTGCCCAGCGCCGCACCCAGCCGTTCCGGTGGTGCGATGAAACGGATCATCGCGCCGTTGACGGCCATCATCGCCGCACCGCCCAGGCCCTGCAGGCCGCGGAACACGACCAGCGACGACAGCGACCACGCGAAGCCGCAGGCCGCCGACGCCAGCGTGAACACGACCAACCCGACCAGGCAGACCCGCCGATGACCGGCGATCTCGCCCAGCGCCGCGAACGGCAGGACGGCCGCCACCATCGTCAGTTGATACGCATTGACGATCCAGATCGAATCGGCGGCCGTCGTATTCAGCGCCTCGGCGAATGTCGGCAGCGCGGTATTGGCGATCGCCGTATCGAGCGTGGCCATCGAGACGGCCAGCATCAGCGACAGCATCGCCTGGAAGCGCAGGTGGGGCGGCACGCCGCCGGCCATCACGGCAGGGGCCGCATCGCGAGAGGCGGAAGACGACGCGGCGGATGAAGCGGGCGGACTCGGCATGGGTCCGCCATCATACTGTCCGTGCGGGCGAAGCATCCCAGCGCGTATTCCGGACGGCCAGCACCGCGCCCAGCCCGAAGGTCACCATCGCGAATCCGATCAGCGAAAAGACGCCACTGACCGAGGATCCCATCCATGACAACAGCAAGCCGCCGAGGATCACGACGACGAGCCGGCTCGCCGACGCGATGACCGGGCCGAGGATGCGGCCCGCGCCCTGCGCCGAGTAGTACAGCGAGCTGCCGATGCCGAAGAAGACCAGGCACGGCCCCACCCAGCGCAGGTAGGACCGGCCCGCCTCCAGCGTCGCCGGGTCGGTCGTGAACAGGCGCAGCCATGCGTCGGGGAACAACGCGAGCGCCCAGCCCACCGACAGCATCAGCAGGGCGGCGACGGTGCAGGCCGTCCAGGCGACGCGGCGCGAGCGCGCGACCTCGCCGCGGCCCAGCGACATGCCGATCATCGGCACCGACGCGACGCCGACGGCCCAGATGATGTTCAGCAGCAGCATCTCGAGCCGGGTGCCGATGCCGAAAGCCGCCAGGGCCTCGACGCCGTGCTGCGCGACCAGGCGGCCGATCAGCATGATGATCAGCATCGCCAGCAGCGGATTCATGAAGGCGATGCCGGCGGGCCGGAGGATCGCGATGAAGACGGCCGCCTGCAGGCGGGGCCGCCGCCCATCGATGCGCAGACGGACCGGTGCCAGCCCGTTCGATACGTGCCAATACAGATAGGCTGCCGCGGCCAGCATGGGCGTCACCTGTGCCAGCGCGACGCCGACCATACCCAGTGAAGGAAGAGGCCCGAGCCCCAATCCCAGCGTCAGGCCCAACGCGATCTGGGCCGCCGCCGCCAGCAGCGTGATCCGGGCCGGCAGCCGCATGTTGCCGGTGCCGCGCAGCACCGCGGACATCACCAGGCTCCACCACATCACCGGCAGCGTGCCCATCACGACGAACGAGTACCGCGTGGCGATGTCCAGCACTTCATCCCGACCGCCCAGCATGCCGTAGAGCCAGCGCCCGAATGCCAGATAGAGGACCAGGAAGACGGCACCGAGGACGCCCCCGATCAGCAGGCCGTGATAAGTGATGACACTCGCTTCCACGGGCCGGCCGCGCCCCAGCGCCTGGCTGACGAGCGCGGCGACGCTGCCGCCCAGAGAACCGCTCGCCATGTTCTGCATCAGGATGATCGACGGGAACACGAGCGACAGTGCGGCCAGCGACGGCAGACCGAGCTGCCCGACGACCCAGGTCTCGACCACGCCGACGAGCATCAGCGAGCTCATCGCGACGAGATTGGGCCAGGTCAACCGCAGCAGCGTCCCGAGGATGGGTCCATCGACAAGCGGATTCAACTGAAAAATCGCGGGGAAGCCCCTCGTCTCCTAAGTGTTTCGACCGCTGGCGTCGCGGCAGGCTGCGAGATCTTAGCGGGGCTGCGCGCGCCCGTGGACGCGGAGCGATGAGGGCGTCGCGCCCGGACGACATGGACGGATCGATGCATGGAAGGACGAAAAGCACAAGTGAAATGAACGGGCGAAATGAACGGGCGAAGCAGACGGGTAAAGCAGACGGGAAGAGCGGCGAACGGCGCCAGGGCTGATGATGCCCGGCTGGCGCGTTGACAGCGATCGGAGCGGTCCGGATACTGGTCGGATCGCATGCTCGTCCTGGCTCCGCACCGCTCAGGGGATATCGGGCGGAGCGCAAGGAGACTTCGATGGCCATCCAACATCCGGCCACGCCCACGCCGACCACCCCCTGCTACGAGATCTTCGCGATCCGCTACGCGAGCGTGCACCGGCGGCGCAGTGACAACTTCATCGGTCCGGATCCGCATGACGGGCCTATGCCGCTGGACTTCTTCGTCTGGCTGCTGCGCGGCGAGGGGCGCCACATCCTGATCGACACGGGTTTCAACGCGACGGCGGCACGCGAGCGCAACCGCGTGCTGTCGCGCTGCCCGATCGAGGCGCTCGCGGTGCTCGGCGTGCAACCTTCGCAGATCAGCGACGTGGTGCTGACGCACCTGCACTACGACCATGCAGGCAATCTCGACAAGCTGCCGGCCGCGCGGTTCCACGTGCAGGACGCCGAACTCGACTACGCGACCGGCCGGTGCATGTGCCATCACGTGCTGCGCCACGCCTATTCGGTCACCGACGTCGTCGAGCTGGTCCGCCACGTCTATGCGGACCGCGTCGAGTTCCACGACGGGGATTCGCGCATCGCGCCGGGGATCGAGCTGATGCTGATCGGCGGCCACACGCGCGGCCTGCAGGCGGTGCGCGTGCATACGCAGCGCGGCTGGGTCGTGCTGGCGTCGGACGCCAGCCACTACTACGAAAACTACCAGCAGGGCCGCCCGTTCCCGATCGTCTTCAACGTCGCCGACATGCTGGACGGCCACCGCCGGATCCAGCAGGCGGCCGACTCGGCTGACCACGTCATTCCCGGCCACGACCCGCTGGTGCTCGAACGCTATCCGCGCTGGCCGGGTGACGACATCGGCATCGCGCAACTGCACCTGCCGCCCTTGGCGGGTTGACGCGACGGCCAAGGCTCATCCACCGAAGACGCCGCGCCACGCGCGCCGTCCGGTGGCGGCATACGGCGATGCCCTGTTCGAAGTGGTCGGCCCATTCGCGTCGAAAGTGGCTCTTTTCTCGACCACTGCGCGCGCCTACGCTGAGCGTCGCAACGAAGACGTCAACGGAGAACCGAATGTCGATCGATACGCCCGTTCCGCCGGGTTCGGCGGATGCGCGTCCCTCTTATCCCGTCGACGCGACCAATCGCGTCAAGCGCCTGCACGAACGCGGCGCTTATGACCATGAGACCGTCCATGCGATCCTGGACGCCGCCACGATGTGTCACGTCGCCTATGTCGTCGACGGCCAGCCCTATTGCACGCCGACGCTGTTCTGGCGCGAGGGGAATCGCCTGTACTGGCACGGCAGCAGCGCGAGCCGCATGCTGCGCAACCAATCCGACAGCCAGCCGGTGTGCGTGACGGTCACGCATCTGGACAGCCTCGTCCTGGCGCGCTGCGGCTTCAATCACTCGGCCGACTATCGCTCGGTGATGGCTTTCGGCCGGGCGCGACTGCTGACCGATCCGGCCGAGAAGGAGCGCGCGCTGGTGATGATGGTCGACCGGCTGTTTCCGGATCGCAGCGCGCACCTGCGCCCCAGCACCCGGCAGGAAATCAAGGCGACGTCGGTCGTCGTGATGGAGATCGACAAGGCGTCGGCCAAGGTGCGCGCCAAGGGCGTCGCCGACGAGGACGACGACTACGCGTTGCCGATCCATGCGGAGCGCGTACCGATCAGCATGGTGATCGGCGAACCGGAGCCTTGCCCGCGCCTGTTGCCCGGCGTCGAGCGCCCGGCGCACCTGGCACCGTATCGGGCGGGACGCCGGTTGGACGAAGTACTGACCGACGCTCACGCTCGAAGCATCGGGTAAGGGCCACTCCCCGGAGGAACCGGGTCGGGGGCGAGGCCAACGTTTCGATCGCTGGTCAGCGCGCCCGCCGGAAAGTCAGATTGATCCGGCGACGGCCGGTCAGCGGATGCACGGCATCACGCACCGGCAAGATGCCGTGAAAGCGCAGCCGATCATCGCCGCCCCAGACGACCACATCGCCGTGGCCGAGCATCACACGCTGCGCGGGATCGATACGGCGAAGCCCGCCGAACAGGAACGTCGCGCCGATGCCGAGCGAGACCGAAACGATCGGCGCCGCCAGATCGCGTTCGTCGCGATCCTGGTGCAGCGACATCTTCGCGCCCGGCGCATAGACGTTGATCAGGCAGCTATCCGGCGCGAAGTCCGGAAAGCCCGCCGCCGTCGCGGCGCGCCGCGCCAGGCCGTGCAGCGCGGGCGGCATCGGCGGCCAGGGCGCCCGCGTCAACGGATCGATCGCCGCATAGCGATAACCTTGGGCATCGGTGACCCAACCCACATCGCCGCAACTGGCGCTGGCGACCGACATCGGCCGGCCGCCGGGCGTGATCATGCTGCGCGCGGGAGACGCCGCCAATACGAGATCGATGGCCGCCAACAGCGCGGGCGCCTCGGCCTGAGCGAAGCCGCGCAACACGATCGACCGCGCCCCGATGAACTGCTCGGGCATCGGTGGCAACGTGTCGAACAGATCGAAGGTCATCGCGGACGGCACGGACGTGCCGGCGGCAGGGGCAAGGGCAGGGGCCGCGACACTTCCGACGCCCGCGCCCCTTGTCCGCACGATATGCCTGTGCGCCGGCCGTTCATGCATCCGCCATCGGCACTCACGAGAGCCCCCGCTCGCGGCCGAGCAGCGCGCGCTTGCGATCGGGCCCCCAGCGGTAGCCGGAGATCGAGCCGTCGTTGCGGATGACGCGATGGCAGGGCACTAGCACGGCGAACCGGTTGGCCGCCACCGCACCCGCCACGGCCCGGACGGCATCGGGCCGGCCCACGCGGGACGCCAGTTCGGTATAGCTGATCGTTTGCCCGGCGGGAATCTCGCACAAGGCCGACCAGACCTTGCGACGCAGCGTCGAGCCGGTCGCGCGCAGAACGACCGACGCCGCACCCTTGCCGGAAGCACGCATCGCCGGGCCAGCCGGATCAAGGGCTGGGATGGCGCCTGTGCGATCGAGGCCGCCATCCGCTTGCGCGGCGGCAACGGCGGCAACGGCAGTAACGGCGACAGTGACTTCTCCGCGCTCGGTCGCGGTCACGAGCGCGGTAATGCTCGCCAGGCTCGCTTGCAGCACACCGCCGTCGTCGAGATCCAGCGTCGTGCGCGGAAATGCGTCGCGTAGCTGCGCGATCGCCTGGGCCGGCGTATCGCCCAGGAAGAGAGCATAGAGGCCGCTGCCATCACCGGCGATCGCGAGGGCGCCCGATTCGTATGGGGCGCATGCGTAGAAGAGCCGCGCGGGGTCGGCGCCGTGCGAATCGATTTCGAGCCGGCAGACGGGTAGCGATGGATCAGGCATGGGGAACCTCGTTGGACGGATCGCGCTCGCGTTCGTTCGGAATGCCGCGCTCGCGCTGGTTGATGAAGTCTCGGGCACTCGCGGAATCGCGCTCGCGCGATAACTCGGGATCGCGCTCGCGCGATAGCTGGGAGTCGCGCTCGCGCGACAGCACCGAGCCGCGCTCGCGCGACAGCAACTCCCGCTTGCGCTCGACGCCCCAACGGTAGCCGGACAGCCCGCCGTCGGTGCGGATCACCCGATGGCACGGAATCGCGACCGCGAGCGGATTGGCGGCGCACGCCTGCGCGACGGCGCGTACCGCGCGCGGCTCGCCGATCCGTTGGGCCACCTGCGCATAGGTGAGGGTCTGCCCGGGCGGGATCTCGCGCAACGCCCGCCAGACCCGTTGCTGGAACGCCGTGCCCCGGACGTCGAGCGGCAGGGCGGTGCCCAGCGACGGCGCTTCGACGAGACCGACGATCTCGGCGATCCAGTGCTCGAACGTCACGTCGGCGCCGATCAGCGCCGCGTTCGGAAACCGGCGTTGCAAGTCCTCGACCAGCATCTGCGGGTCGTCACCGAGCATGATCGCGCACACCCCGACCGGACTGCATGCGACCAGGATGCTGCCCAGCGAACACAGGCCCACTGCGAAACGGATCGGCGTCGATTGTCCGCCCTCGCGCCACGTGCGCGCGGGCATGCCCAGCAATCGTTCGGACTGGGCGTAGAAACGGCTGTTCGAATTGAAGCCGGCACCATAGACGGCATCGGTGATCGTCGGCGCGCCATCCAGCTCCTGCCGCAGCCGGCGGGCGCGATGCGCATCCGCGTACGCCTTCGGCGTCAGTCCGGTCTGCGCCTTGAACAACCGGTGCAGGTGAAACGGACTGAGGCCCGCCCGTGCCGCGAGCGCCTCCAGGCGGGGCGGCGTGCCGGCCGTCTCGATCGCCCGGCAGACGGCGATGACCACTTCGCGATGCAGCCGGGCCAGTTGCTCGCGATCGGCGCCGGCGCGCCGGCTGGGACGGAACCCGGCCGCCTGCGCCGCCTCGACCGACGAGAAATAAACGACGTTGCGCCGGTTCGGCCGCCGGGCCGCGCCGCTGGGCGATGCGTAGACCCGCGTCGTCCGTACGCCGTAGACGAAGTGACCATCGGCGCGGGGATCGCGCTCGACGATCGCCTGCCAGCGCGCATCGTCGCTCGCATAGGCGGCATCACCGTGGGGAACGCCATCAGGAGCGCAAGCAGGAACGTCGGCAGAAGCGCGGGACGAAGCCGCAGCGAAGGACGAAGCGCCGGATCGCGCGTCGGCGCGGGGACCGGCCGACGGGCGGTTCGGCGATGCGGGATCGGGGGGCGAGTGGAACGTCATGGCGAGCCTCGGATACCTATCGATCAGGTGTCGATGCAATGTAGCGCCGCCCGCTGCCGCCCGCATCCGCGTTCTTGCGATCGAATCCGGCTGGCCCACCGCTTCGGCGAGCATCCGGGCGGACACCTCGGCGACTGCCCTGGCAACCACCAGGGTGACCGCCGCCAAGGCGAACGCCTCAACGGCCGTGGCGGGCGTTCCGATCGGAAAACGTGATCGGCATCCCCGCGGCCTGCCCGCCGCCCAGGACCGGAAGGAGATCGGCCAGCGTCGTCGCATCGAGCTCGGCCAGGAACCGGTCGGTCGCTCGCTGCAATACATGCGTCAGGCGGCAATGGCCGGTCAACGCGCATTGGCTGGCCGGCCCCAGGCATTCGACGACGGCCAGGTCCGATTCGATGTGCCGCACGACATCGCCCAGCACGATCTGCGATGCCGGCCGCGCCAACCGGATGCCGCCTCCGCGTCCCCGGACCGTATGCAGGAAACCGCCGAGCCCGAGCTGGTGCGCCACTTTCGTCAGGTGCGCCTGCGAGATGCGATGCGCGGTAGCGACCTCGGCGATCGTCGCGAGCCGGTCGGGTGCGGTGCCGACGAACATCAGCAGCCGCAACGCGTAGTCGGTCATCATCGTCAATCGCATGGCGGAACTCCGTCGACTGCGCATCCGTTGCGCGAACCGGCCGGCCGAGCAATGGCCGGCCAGGCACGGCGTCGGATCACGATTCAGCCGGCATGGGCAGATCCGACGGCATCTGATCGGGCGTATTGATCGATTGATAGCCGAACCACAAGCTGCGCGCAATGCGCTGCGCGGCCATCGTCGCACGCTGCGCCATCGCTTGATTCGGCTGCTCGTCGGCCGTCCGCTGGAACAACGCGAGCCAATGCACGAACAGATCCGCCTTCAGGTCCGGAAGCCGGGCGTGCATCGGCATCGGCGCCCCCGAGAACCGTGCGGTGCGCAACAGTATCGACGACCAGAAATCGCAAAGTTTGCGCAAGTGCACGTCCCAGTCGTCGACGTGATGGTTGAAGATCGGGCCGAGTTGCGGATCGGCGCGGACGCGGGCGTAGAACGTATGGACCAGCGTACGGATCTCGTCTTCGGTGCAAAGACTGGGGGCGGGCATGGTGGCGGGGCCGATGGAAGCGAATGAAAAAGATTTATTTAATATACATCTTTTTCGAGGTACCGCATGCGCCCACCATCGCATCGCCGCCATTCGAGGGCTGGCGATGAAATGAGGGCGCCGAAGGGAAAAAGCGGCTTGGGCCCGGCAACCTTCCGGAAAAGGCTTCCGGCCGGGACTCAGCGGCGCCGGGCGCCGTGGCCCCCCGGCGTCATCGGGGGCCGACCCTCGATGTGTCGGAACTTGATCCGTCCCTTGGTCAAATCGTACGGGGACAGTTCGAGCGAAACGCGATCGCCGGCGAGGATCCGGATGCGGTGCTTGCGCATCTTGCCCGCCGTGTAGGCGACGAGGTTG
>JAKPAM010000187.1 GCA_029779435.1 Pseudomonadota bacterium
TCACCGCCCAGCAGGCGCTGCTGAACAACCAGCGCCAGGCCGCGCAGATCCTGGGGCAGCGCCAGATCACGTCGGTCTACCTGATCAAGGCGCTGGGGGGCGGCTGGCACGCGCCCCGCAACGCCGGTTGAACTCCCGCCGGCCGGAACGGCCGAGCGCTTACCCCGGCGTTCCTTACCCCGGCGCGCCCGGCCTCAGCGCGCCTCCTTGGTCGGCACCGTGTTGCCGGTACGCCCCAGGTGCGTACCCGAATCGAGCAGGATCAGCTCGCCGGTGGTCGTGCGCGCGCCGACGGCCAGCCACAGCACCGCGTCGGCGACATCCTCGGGCGAGCACGCGGTCTGCAGCGGCGTCGACTTCTCGTAGCCCGCCTTGATTTTCTCGAAGCCCTGCTGGCCGATGCCGTCGATGAACCAGCGCGACGTGATCAGGCCCGGGCACACGGCGTTGACGCGCACGTGCGGCGCCAGCGAGCGGGCGAAGAACAGCGTCATCGAGTTCATCGCGCCCTTGGACGCGACATAAGGAATGGATGAACCGATGCCGAGCGCGCCCGCGATCGACGAGACGTTGACGATCGCCCCACCCTGCTTCTTCAGCAGCGGCGCGCAGGCGCGGACCATCTGGAACGTGCCAACGGTATTGACGCCGATGATCCGCTGGAAATCGTCCGCGGTCAGCGCATCCCAGTTGTCCGAGCCGATGAAGGTCGTGATACCGGCATTGTTGATCAGCACGTCCAGGCGGCCCCAGCGTTCGGCAGCGGTCTGCGCGAGACGCTTGCAGTCGGCGTCCTCGGCGACGCTGCCCTGCACGGCGATCGCATCGACGCCCTTGGCGCGGCACGCGGCCTCGACCTCGCGCGCTTCCTTGTCGCTGCGCGAATAGTTGATCATCACGTCGAAACCGCGATCGGCCAGGCCGATCGCGGTGGCGGCGCCGACGCCGGTGCCGCCACCGGTAACGATGGCGGCCTTGCGGCCCGACGCGGTACGGGATTCGTTGCTCATGTCTGTCCTCTCGATGGCTTGGCACGGGCGCGATACCGCGGCCGTCGCGGCATCGTCCATGCATCGGGCGCGTCGCTGCCCGGCAGGCGCGCCACCGTGCAGTATGACCGATCGCGCGACGGCGTCCGGGCCGTTTTCAGCCGTGAAACTCGGGCTCCGGCGGTGTGACGGACGGCGAGCCGGAGAGAGGGGCCGACGGCGAGCCGGTCCGCGCACGCAGCAGCCGCAGGCCGTTGGCCACGACGATCAGACTGGCGCCCATGTCGGCGAACACCGCCATCCACATCGTGCCCATTCCCATCAACGTCAGCACGAGGAAGATCGCCTTGATCCCCAGCGCGATCATGATGTTCTGCCACAGTACGCGATGCGTGCGCCGCGACAGCCGGATGAAACGCGGCAGCTTGCGCAGATCGTCGTCCATCAGCGCCACGTCGGCGGTTTCGATCGCGGTCCCCGATCCCGCCGCGCCCATCGCGAATCCGATGTCGGCTTGCGCGAGCGCCGGCGCGTCGTTGATACCGTCGCCGACCATCCCGACCCGGCGGCCGGCGCCCCGGTGGCCGACACTCCCGTTGCCGGCGCTCTGGTAGCCGGCCTGTTGCCGCGCGGCGATCTCGGCTCGCTTGTCGTCGGGCAGCAGACCGGCGCGTACCTCGTCGATCCCCACCGACGCGGCGATCCGGCCGGCGACGGCGGCATTGTCGCCGCTGAGCATCACGGTCCGCACGCCCAGCGCGTGCAGGTCGGCGATCGCCTCGGCGCTCGTCGCGCGCACGGTATCCGCGACAGCGAACAACGCGTGGACCCGCTGCGCGTCGGCCAGGCAGACGACGGTCCGCCCCTCGCGTTCGAGCGCGTCGATCGCCTCGTCCAGCGCGGCCGTCGACAGACCCTGTTCCTGCATCCAACGGCCGTTGCCCAGCGACCAGGGGCGGCCATCGACGGTCGCGCGCACGCCGCGGCCCGTGACGGACTCGAAATCCTCCACCGCGTCGGCCTCGCGCCGGCCTTCGGCGCCTTCGGGTGTCACCGCTCGCGACATGCCCGGTTCTGCGGCCCCCCGCGCCTCGGCCACGACCTTCACGCCCCCGAGTCCCCCGGACGCCAGCCCGGCCGCCACCGCCCGCGACACCGGATGGTCCGAACGGGCGGCGAGCCGGGCCGCGATCGATGATTCCGGCCAGGCGGCGACCGGCGTGCTCGCGTGCCGATCTCCTTCGACGGCAGCGGCCGTCGCCGTCACGGCCGACGCATCGCCGAGGCGCCGGGCCTCGACGAGCACCGGCCGGCCGCTCGTGATCGTGCCGGTCTTGTCCAGGGCGATCCAGCGCAGCAGGCGCCCGGTCTCCAGGTAGACGCCGCCCTTGATCAGGATCCCGTGGCGCGCCGCGGTCGTCAGGCCGCTGACGACGGTCACGGGTGTCGCGATGACCAGCGCGCACGGGCACGCGATCACCAACATCACCAGTGCGCGGTACACCCACTCCCACCAGCCGCCGCCCGCCCAGATCGGCGGCACGACGGCGACGCCCAGCGCCAGCGCGAACACGATCGGCGTATAGACGCTCGCGAAGCGGTCGACGAAACGCTGGGTCGGCGCCTTGGCGCCCTGCGCCTGCTCGACCACCGCGATGATCCGCGCCAGCGTGGAATCATTGGCCGCGGCAGTCACCGCGAATTCGAACGAACCGGCCTCGTTGACCGTCCCCGCATAGACCGGATCGCCGACCGTCTTGTCGACCGGTAGGCTTTCGCCGGTGATCGGCGCCTGGTCGACCGTCGACCGGCCGGCGGTGATCCGGCCGTCCAGGGCGATCCGCTCGCCGGGCTTGACGCGTACGAGATCGCCGACGGCGATCTCGCGGGCGTCGGCCTCGACCCATCGGCCGCCGTCCCGCCGCACCGTCGCCCGCGCCGGCGCGAGCGCCAGCAGGCCCTGGATCGCCTGCCGGGCACGATCGAGCGAACGTGCCTCGATCCGCTCGGCCAGCGTGAACAGCACCATGACCATCGCCGCCTCGGGCCAGTCGCCCAGCAGTGCGGCACCCGTCACGGCGATGCTCATCAGCGCGTTGATATTCAACGTCCGGTGCCGGATCGCGATCCAGCCCTTGCGATACGTGCCCAACCCGCACGCCGCGATCGCGGCGAGCGCCAGCACGGCCGCGCCCCACGCCGGCGCGCCCAACGCGTGCGCGAGTTCGGCCGCGATCGCCAGTAGCCCGGCCCCCACCAACGGTCGCCACGACGCGGACCCCGCCGCCACGGCCGCATCGGCGGCCCGCACCGGATCGTCGGCGGTCTCGGGCGTGAAGCCGAGCGAGCGAACGGCCTGAATGATCGATTCGCGCGCGGCCGCGCTGTGCGTGACGGTCAGCACGCGTTGCATCAGATTGAATTCGAGTGCCGCGACGCCATCGAGTCCGGCCAGCTTGCCGCGAATCAGCGCTTCTTCCGTCGGACAATCCATCTGCCGGATCCGGATCGGCGTACGCAGCCGGCCATCGCCGAGCACGGCGGGCCGCAACACGGACACGTCGGTGGGCGGATGCGCGCTCGCGGCACCGTCGCAACAGCCGGCCGGCGCCGGATGAGCGTGGTCGCCGCCATCGACGCCGCAGCAGCCGTGGCAGTGCCCGCCATGCTCATGCTCATGCTCATGCTCATGCTCATGCTCATGCTCATGCTCGTGCTCGTGCTCGTGCTCGTGCTCGTGCTCGTGCTCGTGCTCGTGCTCGTGCTCACAGCATTGACCATCCAGCGCGCCATGTGCGTGCCTGGGGTCATGGCCATGGCCATGGCCGTGCTCGTGATCGAATGCCATCCGGAACTCCTGAAAATCCGCGCCACCTTGATTCGACACCCTGTAGCGGGTATAGAGTCAAACGATTCCCTCCATGACGGAGATCTTCGATGCAGATCGGACAACTGGCGGCCGCGGCCGGCACCAACGTCGAAACCGTCCGCTATTACGAGAAAGCCGGCTTGATTCCCGAGCCCGGCCGCAGCGTCGGCAACTTCCGGCAATACACGGGCGCGCATCTGGAACGGCTGCGCTTCATCCGTAATTGCCGCGCGCTGAACATGAGCCACGATGAGATCCGCGAATTGCTGCGGCTGGTCGATCATCCGGCCGATGGCTGCGATGCGGTCAACGCGCTGCTGGACGCGCACATCGATCACGTCGATGCGCGCATCCGCGAGCTGGCCGGCCTGCGCGCGCAATTGGACGGCTTGCGCGAGCGATGCGCGGGCGGCTCGACGGCCGGCGACTGCGCGATCCTGCACGAGCTGGTCGCGATGGAGGCCGAGGCTCCGTCGGGCCGCCCGGCACACCTGGGCTGACGCCGGCCCATGCCACGGCCGGGCCCCGGCGCGGCGCCCGACCCCGTTACCTCGACTCGTTACCCCAACCCAACCTCGACCCAGCCCTCAAGCCATCGGCTATCGGCTATCGGCTATCGGCACGATCAGCGCGGCTGCCAGATGATGACCGCCATCCCCACCAGCGCGATCATCGCGCCCGCCAGGTCCCAGGCGGTCGGGCGGACCTTGTCCACGGCCCACAGCCACATCAACGCCACGCCGATGTAGACGCCGCCATACGCGGCATAGACACGGCCCGCCGCGGTCTCGTGCAAGGTCAGCAGCCAGGCGAACAGCGCGAGGCTGGCGCCGGCCGGGACCAGCAGCCAGACCGAATGACCGCCCCGCAGCCACAGCCACGGCAGGTAGCAGCCGACGATCTCGGCCAGTGCGGTCGCCACGTACAGCAGGAACGTCCTCATGCGTCGACGCCGTCGATTCGCGCGACGGCCGCCAGCCGCCGCGATGCGGTCCGCGTCACGGGCGAACCGCGTAGAAGGCCAGCGCCGGGCTGCGGATCGGCAGCGCGTCGAAGCGGGAGAACCCCGCCTGCTCGGCCAGCCGCCGCGCCCGTGCCGGGCCCCAGCACGCCCCCAGCCCCTCGCCGCCCTGCGACAGCGATTGCGGCACGCAGTGCATGCAGCTGATCGCGTACAGCATGCGGGCGAACGGATTGCCCACGTTGGCGGCGAGGCGGTCGTCGACCCTCGGCTCGACCATCAGGTAAGTTCCCTGCGGATCGAGCGCGCCGCGGATCGCCTGCAACGCGCCCAGCGGATCGGGCAGGTCGTGGACGACGTCGAAGGTCGTGATCAGGTCGTAGCCGGGCGATGCCGTGATGTCGCCCGCCCCCGCGACGCGCAGCACGACGCGATCGGCGACGCCAGCCTCGCGTGCGTTGGCTCGGGCCAATTCGATCGAACGGGCATCGACGTCGAGCCCTTCGACGTGGGCGGCGCCGAACGCCCTCGCCAGCGTGATCGGCACGATACCGGTCCCGCACCCGATGTCGAGCGCGCGTCCGCCGGCCGCCAGCCGCTCGGCGATCCCCGGCAGTTCGGGAAGCCAGGTCGACACCAGCCGCTTCTCGTAGACCGCGCGGTTCATCTGCTCGAACGCCACCGGCAACGCGTCGCCGAACGCCGCGAACGGAATCCCCTTGCCCTGCCGGAAGTCGTCGGCCAGGTCGGGCGCCGCCCGTGCCAGGCTGGGCACCCCGCTGAACAGTCCGCCCAGGTAGGTTTCGGCGGACGGATCGGCCAGGTACAGCGCGTGCTCGTCCGGCAGCGTGAACGCGTCGGCCTGCTCGTCGTGCACGACGTAGCCGCCGCACGTCATCGTCGACAGCCACTCCTGCACGTAACGGGGATGCATGCCGACACGCTCGGCCAGCGCTTCGGCCGTCAACGGGCCCGCGCCGGCCATCGCGGCGAACAGACCGGCCCGGTCTCCGACCATCACCAGCACCGCGGACATCGCGGTGCCGACGTCGCCAACGGCCTTCTTCATGAACGCCTGGGCGCGCTCCTTGTCCATCATCACCTCCCCTTCATCAGAACGCGACATTCTCGCGGCTCGGGGCATGCGGCGCCAGTGCGGTCCGGCCGTTTCCGGCGCCGCGGGTTTCGTCGTATGCTCGGGCACGCGCTCAGCGCCTGCTCCCGGCTCGCATCGTCCGCGGCCAGAGGCGTCGAAGTGAGCGAAGCGCAAACAATGGAGACTCTTTCATGAGCAAGCAAGCACCGCTGACCGGCATCCGGGTCGCCGACATGAGCACGGTGGTGTTCGGTCCGTATTGCACGCAGATCCTCGCCGACCTCGGCGCCGATGTCATCAAGGTCGAACCCGACAGCGGCGATACCGCCCGGTTGATCGGCAAGCCGCCGAAGACCGAAGGCATGGGACCGGTGTTCCTGCGTCTGAACCGCGGCAAGCGATCGGTCGTCTGGGACATGAAGAGCGAAAGCGGCCGCGACGCGATGCGCCGCCTGCTCGCCACCTGCGACGTCTTCATTCATAACATCCGCCCCGACGCGATCGAACGCGCCGGACTCGACTACGAGACCGTCAAGCAGATCAAGCCCGACATCATCTACGTGCATTGCACGGGATTCGCGCTCGGCGGTCCTTATGCCGGCCTGCAGGCGTATGACGACGTGATCCAGGCCGCGTCGGGCGCGGCCAGCCTGCTGCCGCGCGTCGACGGCAATCCGAACCCACGCTACATCCCGATGCTGTTCGCCGACAAGGTATCGGGCCTGCACGCCGCCTATGCGACGCTGGCCGCTGTCATCCAGCGCATGCGCACCAACGAGGGTCAGTACGTCGAAGTGCCGATGTTCGAGGCGATCTCCAGCTTCAACCTGCTCGAGCATCTGTGCGACGCGACGTTCGTACCGGCGACCGGCGAGTGGGGCTATCCGCGCCAGCTCGATCCGACACGCCAGCCGATGCCGACGAAGGACGGCTACATCTCGATCGCGCCGTACGTCGACGAACGCTGGGTCCGCTTCTTCCAGGCGTCCGGCCATCCCGAAATCCTCGAAGAGCCGCGCTTCAGCGACAAGGTCATCCGCCGCGCCAACATGTCGCTGATGTACGAGGAGGCGCGCAAGATCCTGCCCGAGCGGACCACCGACGAGTGGCTGACGATCCTCAAGGAAGCCCACGTGCCCGCATGCCGCGTCAACAACATCGGCGAGGTGCTCGACGATCCGCACCTGCGCCAGACCGGCCTGTTCCGCGAACGCGAGCATCCGACCGAGGGCAAGTACATCGAGGTCGGGCCGCCGGTACGCTTCGGTAGCTTCGACTACCCCGAGACGCTGCACGCGCCCGCCCCCGGCCAGCACACCGAGGAAATCAACCGCGAGTTGGGCATCGATCCGTCGGCCCCGCCGCGCTGAGCGCGCACCGATCGCCACCCGGCGCACTCCGTTGAATCCGCCGGCCCGACGCTCCCGCGTCATCGGGGCCGGCCGTCCCCGATTCGTCATTCATCTTTCATCGGAAACACGAGCATGAGCCTGCCCGCCAACACCCCGATCCTCGTCGGCGTCGGCCAATTCACCGAACGCATCGGCACGCCCGAGTTCAAGGCCCTGTCGTCCGTCGACATCGCCACCGAAGCGGCGCGCCGCGCGTTCGACGACGCGCTGTCGCTGGACGCCATGCGGTCGTCGATCGATGCGATCGCCACGACCCGCACGTTCGAGGACTCGACGCCCCGACGCGCACAACCGTTCGGCAAGTCCAACAACTTCCCGCGCTCGATCACCCAGCGCCTGGGGCTGACTCCGCGTACCGCGGTGTGGGAAAAAGGCGGCGGCAATTCACCGCAGCAGCTGGTTTCCGAATTCTGCGCGCGGCTGGCCGCCGGCGAGTTTCGCGCGGTGCTGATCGCCGGCGCCGAGAACATCTCGACCGCCCGCTGGCTGCAGGGCCAGGGCAAGACCGCCGATTGGTCCGAGACGGTCGAAGGCAGCGTCGAGAACCGCGGCATGGGCCTGAAGGGCCTGGCCATCCGCTACAACATCCGCCACGGCCTGCTCGGCACGATGCCGACCTACGCGCTGTGCGAAACCGCGCGGCGCGGGCGCCTGGGCCAGACGATCGAAGCCTATTCCCAGGCCATGGGCCGGCTGTTCGAGCCGCTGACGCGCGTCGCGGCCGCGAACCCGTATTCGTCATCGGCCGTGCAGGCGATGAGCGCCTCCGACCTGATCACCGTCGGTGAACGCAACCGGATGATCTCGCTGCCCTACCCGCAGCGGCTCGTCGCCCGCGACCAGGTCAACCAGGGCGCCGCGCTGGTGCTGACGACGACCGGCGTCGCGCGCGAGCTGGGCATCCCCGAAAGCAAGTGGGTGTACCTGCACGGCCATGCGATGGTCGTCGAACGCGAAGTGATGCAGCGGCAGGACCTGGGCGCCTATCCCGCCGCCGTCCTGGCCTCGCGGTCGGCCCTCGAACAGACCGGCATCACCGCCCGGGACATCAGCTTCTTCGACTTCTACAGCTGTTATCCGATCGCCGTCTCGGCGGTGGCTACCGATGCCCTCGGTGTCATGGGCGACGACCCGCGCGGATTGACCGTCACCGGCGGCCTGCCGTACTTCGGCGGGCCGGGCAACAACTACACGATGCACGCGATTTGCAGCATCGTCGAGCGCTTGCGCGCGAAGCCGGGCAGCTACGGCTTCATCGGCGCCAACGGCGGCTATCTGTCCAAGTACGCGACCGGCGTCTACTCGACCCGCGCGGCGCCGTTCGTGCCGTTCGACTCGTCGGCGCTGCAGGCGCAGATCGACGCGCTGCCCGCGCCGGCGCGGGCCGAGCGGCCCAATGGCTGGGCGACGATCGAGACCTATACCGTCGTCTACACGAAGGGCGAGCCCGACTATGTCGTCGTCGTCGGCCGCACCGCGAACGGCGAGCGCTTCCTGGCCAATACGCTGCCGCAGGACAAGGAGACCGTCGCGCAGGCGCTCGACGGTGATGCGCTGGGACGCCGCATCTACGTGCGCACGACCGGCCAGGCCAACCGCTTCACGTTCAGCGAAGAGCGGATGAACACGTTGCTGCCGCCGGTGCCCGCCGTGCTGCGCGACACTTATGAGTACGCCAAGGTCGAGCGGCGCGGACGTCTGCTGATCGTGACGATCAATCGCCCCGAGGTCCGCAACAGCTTGCACCCGATGGCCAACGAGGAGCTCGCGCAGATCTGGGACGCCTACGACGCCGATCCCGACCTGTGGGTCGCGGTGTTCACCGGCGAAGGCGCCGAAGCGTTCTCGGCCGGCAACGATCTGAAGTACACGGCCAGCGGCAAGCCGATGTGGATGCCGCTGACCGGCTTCGGCGGCCTGACCAACCGGACGCGCGTCAAGCCGATCATCGCCGCGGTCAACGGGTTCGCGATGGGCGGCGGCACCGAGATGGCGCTGGCTTGCGACATCGTCGTCGCCGACGACAAGGCCTCGTTCGCGCTGAGCGAAGTCCGGGTGGGCCTGATCGCCGGCGCGGGCGGCCTCGCGCGGCTTCCGCGCCAGATCCCGAAGAAGGTCGCCACCGAGCACATCCTGACCGGCCGCGCGATGACCGCGCAGCGCGCTTATGAACTCGGATTGGTCAACCGGATCATGCCGGCCGGCCAGGCGCTGGACGGCGCGCTGGCGATCGCCGACGAGATCCTGTCCGTCTCGCCGACCTCGGTGCGGATCTCGATGATGGGGATGAACGCGGCCGACGCGCAGGCGTCCGAAGCGGCCGCCGCCAACGCGCCGAACGCGTTCGTCGACGACCTGGTGACGACCGAGGACTACCTGGAGGGCCCGAAGGCCTTCGCCGAGAAGCGCAAGCCGCAGTGGAAGAACCGCTGAGGCCCATCGACGCGAGCGGAACCACCGGACGTTCGGACGGTTCCGCCTGACGCTCGCGCGGGGTCGGCCTGACGCCCGCGCGGCCTGTTCGGCCTGACCCTCGAGTCAGAACGCGTAGCGCGCGGTCAGCATCGCCGAGCGCGGTGCCCCCGGCAGCAGCGAGTTTGCCACGCTGCCGTGCGCCGACGCGATGTACTGGCGATTGAGCAGGTTGTACAGGTTCAACTGCAGGTACGCCTTGCCCAGCCGGTACGCGAGCATCGCATCGATGGTCGTATAGCCGGGCATCGTCGTCGTGTTGGTCGAGTCCGCGTAGCGCGCGCCGACGACGTTGACGCCCGCTCCCGCCAGCCAGCTTCGCGCGACCGATTTGGTCAGCCAGACGTTGGCGCTGTGCCGGGGCGTCAGCGTCGCACGCTTGCCTTGAACGTCCGGATTCAGCGATTTGTTGATCTTCGCGTCCATGAACGCGTAGCCGGTCGACACCGTCCACCCCTGGCCCAGCTCGCCGGCGAACGTCAGCTCCAGGCCGTTCGTGCGCTGCGTGCCGATCGGGATCGACAACAACGGATTGGCCGGATCGCTGGTCAGGATGTTGCTGCGCTCCAGGCTGAACAGCGACGCGGTCACCGCGGCCTTGCGATCGAACAGGTCGATCCGGGCACCAATCTCCTTGTTGGTCGTGCGCTGCGGCGCCACCGTCGCATTGGACGGCGTCAGATTGAAGCTCTCGCCCGCCGGCTGGAACGACTTGCTCCAAGATACGTAGTACGACTGTGTCGACGTCGGCTGATAGACCAGGCCGGCACGCGGACTCCATGCCTTGTCGGTTCGACCCGGAATCGTATCGACGTCGACGGTCTGCTTGAACGCGTCGTAGCGGATGCCGACCAGCGCCTTCCAGTGGTCCGTCAGCGAGATCAGGTCCTGCACGTACGCGGCGGCGACCTGGCTCTTGCCGGAATTGGTGCTCGCCGGGTTGACGGTCAGCACCGGGTTCGCATCGGGCGCCACCGGATTGTAGGCATCGAGCGACGTCGCCGTACCTGCGCGGGTCATCTGCCAGCGATCCTGCTCGCTCAGCTCGACGCCGTACAGCACCTGGTGGCGCATGCCGGCCAGCGTCGCCTTCTGCGTCAGCTCGGTCTGGTTGAAGATGCCGTGCTCGCTGCGGGAGATCGCGCCGCGGCTGCGCGCCACCCGGAAGCCCGACGGATACAGAACGAGGTTCGCGTCCGGCGTGACCGCACCCGCCGTCGTGCTGTAGCGGTCCAGCTTGTACTGGTAGAAGCGGAAGCCGTTGCGTAGCGACCAGTTGTCGTTGAAGCGATGGTTCAGCGTGAAGCCCGCCGACGCGACGCGCGAATCGGAGGTATCCGCGTCGCGCGCGTTGGCGGCGCCGTAGTACATGCGGGCCGGCACGTCGAGCGGACGCCCCTGATACGACGGAATCCCCCAGTCGGTCACCCGCTTGTCGTGCAGGTACTCGGCCTGCACCAGCAGCGACGTATCGGCGTTGAACTTGAACAGCAGCGAAGGCGCGAACGCCTCCCGCTCGAGGAACTGCTGGTTGCGGAAGCTGTCCGCCCGCTCGATCGCACCGGTCAGCCGGAACGACATCGTCTGGTCGACGTTGCGTGCGATGTCGACCTCGCCGCGCCGCTGATTCCAGCTACCCAGTTGCAGCGTGGTCTCGGTCTTGTCGATGCCGGGCTTCTTCGTGACGCGGTTGATCATGCCGCCCGACGATCCCCGGCCGTACAACACGGCCGCCGGGCCCTTGACGACCTCGATCTGCTCGACATTGGACATGTCGCGGTAGTACATCGCATCGTCGCGGAAACCGTCGACGAACTGGTCGCCCAGCGCGCTGAAGCCACGGATCACCACCTGGTCGCGCTGGCCGTCGCCGTGCGACAGGCTCACGCCGGGCACCGATTTGAGCGCGTCTTCCATCGATCGCACGCCCTTGTCGCGCATCATCTCCTGCGAGATCACGTTGACCGTCTGCGGAATGTCGCGCAGCGGCGCGTCGATCTTGGTCGCCGTCGTCGCATGGCCGGGGTTGTAGACGGCCTCGCTGCTGCCTTTGACCGTCACGTCGGGCAGGCTGGATTGGCCGGGCGTCGATTGCGCGAACGCGGCCTGAACGGAAAAAGCGGCCACCAGGGCGGCCGCCAGCGTCGTGTAGCGATGATCCATGTTCTTCTCTTGCGGGATGGCGGACGGCCGCCGTCCTCCGCGCGGATATCCGGCGTTCTAGGGGGTCGCCCAATGAAATCGAGAATACGAATGATTCTCAGACTTAGCAGAAATCTATCGATTTCATAGTAGTACTGTCAAGTACCCCTTCGCGGGGATGGAATCCCGTCGTTCGCGAAGGATCGCCGCTCCCGTTCAGCGAGACTCTCGCCACCAACGCTGGATGGTCAATACCAGCAGCGCGGCCATCAATGCCGCGCGCGCGATCGGGCCGATGGCGGACGCACCGCCTTCCAGGTCGCCGAGCAGACTCACCGCGAGGTGGTGGCTCAGGTCGCTGGCATCGAGCGCTACGGCGGCCAGCGCACCGAGTGCATCGATGAGCATGTCGGCCGCGATCAGCATCAGCACCACTGCCGATGCCCGGAACAGCACCTTGGTCCCGACCGCCTCGTGCAGCAGCGGCCCGGCCCACGCCAGGCACGACGTCAATCCGATCGCCGCGCTCGCCGCGATGGCGACATCCGCGGCCGGCATCGCCCGAGCCAGCAGACCCACTTGCGCCGAACACTCGAACGCCTCCCGGAAGCCCGCCAGCAGCGCCATCGCGACGGCCAATGTCCGTGCGGTACTCAGCGGCAACCCGTCGAACCGCGCATCGATCGACCGACGGATCCTGGAAACCGTTTCCAGTCCGCCGCTGACCAGGACGATGATCATCGACGCCACCAGCACCGATAGCAGCGCCGCCGCCCAGGCCGGCACCAGATCGGTCTCGAGCCACCCCGCCGCCCCCGCGCCCAAACCGATACCGATCGCCGTACTGCCCAGCAGCAGCGGCAACGGACGTCGATCGCCCGCGCGCCGCACGCACTCGGCGGTGTAGTACAGGATCAGGAACAATTCGACCGCCTCACGTGCGGTGACCATGAACACGCCGAACACGCCTACCTCGTTTTTTTGAGAATGAACCGCATTTCGGTCTACTATACTGCGCATCCTCACTCGACCCGCCGTCCTTCGGCCATCGATGAAAGAAACCGCGGAGTTGATCCAGATCATCGATCGCGCGATCGACCAGTTCGACGGCGATCTCGACGAGCTCGAAAGCGCGATCGGCATGCTGATACTCGGCCGGCACTATGGCTGGCGCGTGATGCTGCTCGTGCACAGCCCGATGACGATCCGCAAGTACCAGAAGATCCTGGGCATCTCGCACCTGCGCGAGGTGCTGCCGGAAGTCGGCGCGCTCGCGCATCGATCCAACGCTTGGCGGCTGGTCGACGGTACGCGCAACTTCTGGAAGGCGGTCCGCGGGCAGATCCGCGGCGTGCGCTCGCCCCGCGTCGATCGCCAGGCGGACGGCGCTGCACAAAAGACGCGTTACTGATCGGTCCGGCAGTCGGCAGGCCGGAGAGAGGCTGCAGCGCCTGTGGCTGCAGGCTTTTTGCCGGCCTGGCGCCGAATCGGCGGCCTGACGGCAACTGGCGGAAGCGGTGAGATTCGAACTCACGGACGGTTGCCCGTCGCCGGTTTTCAAGACCGGTGCCTTAAACCGCTCGGCCACGCTTCCTGCATGATGTCGACATTCGGGGAAGACCGTCGCGCGGCGCGCCCGAAGCCGAAGATTGTAGCTTACCCTGGCGCGAGCGCCCTCTCCCGGTTGAGCATTTGCAACGACGACAAAGACCGTCCTGGCATGACGAACCGGGGTGGCGGCGCGTCTCTCAGGCTCTCAAGCCGCGGACATCGCCGGCCACGGCCATTGGCCGCTGACGAGGCGATCCATCCAATGGACGGCGATCTGGGTCTTGACGTCGGTCAGCCGGCCGGCGCGCAGTTCGTCCATCAGCCAGCCCAGCGTGACGACGTCCAGTTCGACGAACTCGCCTTCGTCCAGCGACTGCGTGGCGACGGTCAGCCCCCGACACAGGTAGATGTCGATCCGCTCGTCCGCGAAGCCGATCGCCGGGTGGATCGACGTCAGCAACCCCCATTCGGCCGCGCGGTGCCCGGTTTCCTCCAGCAGCTCGCGCTTGGCCGCGGCCAGCGAATCCTCGCCAGGATCCAGCTTGCCGGCCGGGATCTCGACGAAGGTCTGCTTGAGCGCATAGCGGAACTGCCGTTCGATCAGGATGCGCCCGTCGTCGAACAGCGGCACCATCGCCGCCGCACCCGGATGCCGTATGTATTCGCGATACGCGGACTTGCCATCGGGCAGCCTCGCGTTGTCCTTGCTGACCTTCAGGAACTTGCCCTGGAACACCAACTCGCTGCTGAGCGTCGTCTCGGTCAGATCGCGCGCCATCCGGTCAGGCACCCATCGACTGGCGGATCGCGAGCAGGCAGGCCGTCATCAGCGGCCCGGGCACGATACCCAGCCCGAGAACCAGCAGGCCGTTGAACGCCAGCACGACCCGCGCGTCGGCCGTGTGCACCGACGGCTGCGGGTCGGTCGGCTCGTCGAAGTACATCGCCTTGACGACACGCAGGTAGTAGAACGCACCGACCAGCGACGCCATCACCGCGACGATCGCCAACCACAGATGGCCGGCCTGGATCACCGCCTGCAGCACCGCCAGCTTCGCGTAGAAGCCGACGGTCGGCGGAATGCCGGCCAGCGAGAACATCAACACCAGCATGACGGCGGCCATCCACGGGTTGCGCTTGTTCAGGCCCGCGAGGTCGCTGATCTGGTCGGATTCGAAGCCGTTGCGGGCCAGCATCTGGATCAGGCCGAAGGTGCCGAGCGTCGTCAGCACGTACGTGATGATGTAGAACAGCGCCGCGCTGTACGCGCCGGCCGCGCCTTCGGCGCTGCCGCCGACGACGCCCGACATCAGGCCGAGCAGCACGAAGCCGATCTGCGAGATCGTCGAATACGCGAGCATCCGCTTCAGGTTGGTCTGCGCGATCGCCGCGAGGTTGCCGAGGATCAGCGACAGCAGGGCCAGGATCAGGAACATCTGCTGCCAGTGCTGCGCGGCGCCCTGCAGGCTTTCGGCCAGCAGGCGGAACGCGATCGCGAACGTGGCGAGCTTGGGCGCGCCGGCGATCAGCAGCGTCGTCGCCGTCGGCGAGCCCGCGTAGACGTCCGGCACCCACATGTGGAATGGCACGGCGCCGAACTTGAACGCGATGCCCGCGACGATGAACACGACACCGAAGACGAACACGATCTGGTTGACCTGCCCGGCGCTGAAGCGCTGCGCGATCTGCGCGAGGTCGAGCGTGCCGGTACCGCCGTAGATCATCGACATGCCGTACAGCAGGAAGCCCGAGGCCAGCGCGCCCAGCACGAAGTACTTGATCGCGGATTCGGCCGATTCGGGATGGTCACGGCGCAGCGCGGCCAGCGCGTACAGCGACAGCGACATCACTTCGAGGCCGAGATAGACGACCAGCAGGTTGCCGGCCGAAATCATCACCATCTGACCGAGCAGCGAGAACAACAGCAGGCCGTAGAACTCGCCGCGATGCATGCCGCGGTCCTTCGTGTAGCCGCGCGCGTAGATGATGCTGACCGCGATCGCGATGTACGAGCAGACCTTCAACAGGTTGCCCAGCGCGTCGACGACGTACATGCCGTCGAACGCGTAGATCCGGGGCCCGCCGGCCTGGACCAGCGTCGCGATGAACGGCGGCACCAGCGCCAGCAGCGCCAGGCGGTCGATGCCGACGGCCGGGTGCGGCGACTTGCGCAGCACGTCGATCAGGATGACCAGGCACAGCCCGGCCAGCAACAGGATCTCGGGCAGCGCGGCAAAAAGATTGAGCTTGTCCATAATCGATTCGGCGCCGCTTATTTGATCTTGGTGGTGGCCACGTGCTTGAGCAGCGCGTCGACCGAGGCGTCGGTCATGTCGGTGACGGGCTTCGGATAGATGCCCATCACCAGCGTGCACACCGCCAGCGCCATCAGCATCCAGAATTCGCGACGGCCGATGTCCTTCAGTTTCGCGACCTGCTCGTTGGCGACCGCGCCGAACACTACGCGCTTGTACATCCACAGCGAGTAGGCGGCGGACAGGATCAGTGTCGTCGCGGCCAGCAGGCCGACCCAGAAATTGAACTGGACGGCGCCCAGGATCACGAAGAACTCGCCGACGAACCCGGACGTCGCGGGCAACCCGCAGTTGGCCATCACGAACAGCAGCGACAGCGCGGCGAACCGCGGCATCGTGTTGACGACGCCGCCGTAGTCCTTGATCTGCCGCGAATGCAAGCGGTCGTACAGCACGCCGATGCACAGGAACATCGCGGCCGACACGAAGCCGTGCGAGATCATCTGCACGACCGCGCCCTGTACGCCCAACTGGTTGAAGATGAAGAAGCCCAGCGTGACGAAGCCCATGTGCGCGATCGACGAATACGCGACGAGCTTCTTCATGTCGGCCTGGACGATCGCGACGAAGCCGATGTAGATGACGGCGATCAGCGACAGCGTGATCATGAACCCGGCCAGGTAATGACTGGCGTCGGGTGCGATCGGCATCGAGAAGCGCAGGAAGCCGTACGCGCCGAGCTTCAGCATGATCGCCGCCAGCACGACGGAGCCGCCGGTAGGCGCCTCGACGTGGGCGTCGGGCAGCCAGGTATGTACCGGCCACATCGGCACCTTGACCGCGAACGCCATCAGGAACGCGAAGAAGATCAGCACCTGCTCGCGCATCGTCAGCGGCAGTTCATGCCAAGCGAGGATCGAGAACGTGCCCGACTGCAGGTACAGGTAGATCAACGCGATCAGCGTCAGCAGCGAGCCGAGCAGCGTGTACAGGAAGAACTTGAACGCCGCGTAGACGCGGTTGGGGCCGCCCCAGACGCCGATGATCACGTACATCGGGATCAGCGTGGCCTCGAAGAACACGTAGAACAGCAGGCCGTCGAGCGCCGAGAACACGCCGACCATGAGTCCGGACAGGATCAGGAACGACGCCATGTACTGCGCGACGCGATCCTCGATGACTTCCCATGCCGCGATGACGACGAAGATCGTGATGAACGCCGTCAGCATCACGAACCAGACCGACAGCCCGTCGACGCCCAGCGCGTACTGCGCGCCGAAGCGTTCGATCCAGTTCGCCTTCTCGACGAACTGCATCGCCGCCGATCCGCGTTCGAAGTAGCAGAACAACGGAATCGTGACGAGGAAACTGACGACCGCGCCCATCAGCGACAACCATCGCACCATCGGCGCATTGCGGTCGCTGCCGACCACGAGCACCAGCACGCCGAAAAGGATCGGCACCCAGATGGCGGCGCTCAGTACCGGGAAAGAAGAACTCATGGCTGGCCGTTCAGAATCTCGGAATGTTCAGGAGTACGCATCGCGGTCTCAGCGCCGGATCAGCGGCACGAGCCACAGCATCGCGGCGACGCCGACGATCATCGCGATCGCGTAGTGGAAGATGTAGCCGGTCTGCACGCGGCGGACCAGGCCGGACACCCAGCCCACGGTCTTGGCGCTGCCGTTGACGATCAGTCCGTCGATCAGCCCTTGGTCGCCCACCTTCCACAGCAGGCGGCCCAGCAGCCGCGACCCGCCGCCGAACAGGATCTCGTTCAGGCGGTCCATGTAGTACTTCTGATCCAGCAGCGTGTGGATCGGCTGGAACATCGACTTGATCCGCGCCGGTACCGCCGGATTGACCATGTAGAAGTACCAAGCCAGCACCACGCCGGCCAGCGCCAGCCAGAACGGCAGCGCGGTGAACCCGTGGATCGCCATCGCCATCCACCCGTGGAATTCTTCCTTCAGGTGGTGCATGGCCGGATGCTTGTCCGCCAGGACCGTGATCACACCGTCGAAGTAACCGCCGTAGAGCATCGGTCCGATGACCATCAGGCCGATCACGACCGACGGAATCGCCAGCAACACCAGCGGCAACGTGACGACCCACGGCGATTCATGCGGCTTGTCGCCCGGATGCAGCCCATGGTGGTGCGCATCGTGGTCGCTATCGTCATCATGATCGTCGTGGCTGTCGTGACCATGATGGCCATGGGCCGCGGGCTCGTTCCAGCGCTCCTTGCCATGGAACACCAGGAAATACATCCGGAACGAATAGAACGCCGTGATGAACACGCCGGCCAGCACCGCGAAATTGGCGAACCCCGCGCCCGGCACCTTGGCCAGGTGCACGGCCTCGATGATCGTGTCCTTCGAGTAGAAGCCGGAGAAGAACGGCGTGCCGATCAGCGCGAGCGAGCCGAGCAGCGACGTGATCCACGTGATCGGCATGTACTTGCGCAGGCCGCCCATGTTGCGCATGTCCTGGTCGTGGTGCATGCCCATGATCACCGACCCCGCCCCGAGGAACAGCAGCGCCTTGAAGAACGCGTGCGTCATCAGGTGGAAGATCGCGACGCTGTACGCCGACGCGCCGAGCGCGACCGTCATGTAGCCGAGCTGCGACAGCGTCGAATACGCGACGACCCGCTTGATGTCGTTCTGGACGATGCCGAGGAAGCCCATGAACAGCGCGGTGATCGCACCGATCACGATGATGAAGCCCAGCGCGGTCTCGGACAACTCGAACAGCGGCGACATCCGGGCGACCATGAAGATGCCGGCCGTCACCATCGTCGCCGCGTGGATCAGCGCCGAGATCGGCGTCGGGCCTTCCATCGAATCGGGCAGCCACACGTGCAGCGGGAACTGCGCGGACTTGCCCATCGCACCGATGAACAGGCAGATGCAGGTCACCGTCATCAGCGACCAGGCGGTGTTCGGCAGGAAGTTGACGGTCTTGTCGGCCAGTTCGGGCGCGGCCTTGAACGCCTCGGCATAGTCCATCGTGCCGAAATACGCGAGCACCAGCCCGATGCCGAGGATGAAGCCGAAGTCGCCGACGCGGTTGACGAGGAACGCCTTCATGTTCGCGTAGATCGCCGTCGGCCGCGTGTACCAGAAGCCGATCAGCAGATACGAGACCAGGCCCACCGCTTCCCAGCCGAAGAACAGCTGCAGGAAGTTGTTGGACATGACCAGCATCATCATCGAGAACGTGAACAGCGAGATGTACGCGAAGAAGCGCTGGTAGCCGGGATCCTCGGCCATGTAGCCGATCGTGTAGATGTGCACCATCAGCGACACGAAGGTGACGACGCACATCATCGTGACGGTCAGCGTGTCGACCAGGAAGCCGACCTCGAAGCGGATGCCGCCGATCGTGGCCCAGTGGTACAGCGTGCCGTTGAACGTGTTGCCGGCCCACACGTCGGTGAACACCCAGGCGGACGCCAGGAACGAGACCAGCACGCCGAGGATGGTGACGGTATGGGCGCCGGCACGGCCCACCGTGCGGCCGAACAGCCCGGCGATGATCGCGCCGACCAGCGGCGCGAACGCGGCAATCAGATAAGCAGTCTTCACTTGGCCTAGCCCTTCAAGCGATCGAGTTCCTCGACGCTGACGGTGTCGAGATTGCGGAACAGCAGCACCAGGATCGCCAGCCCGATGGCTGATTCGGCCGCTGCGACGGTCAGGATGAAGAAAACGAAGACCTGCCCGGCCGCATCCCCGAGGAAATGCGAGAACGCGACGAAGTTGATGTTGACGGCGAGCAGCATCAGCTCGATCGCCATCAGCACGATGATCACGTTGCGGCGGTTCAGGAAGATGCCGACGACGCTGATCGAGAACAGGATTGCGCCGAGCACCAGGTAATGAGCGAGGGTAAGGGTCATTTGCGGGGCTCCGCGGCGGCGCCGTCAGGATTGGCGGAGGCGGCCTGCGCCGGGTCGGCCGGCGGCGAGATCTCGAGGCTCTCGCGCGGCGTCGGCGCCATCTTGAGCACGCGCACGCGATCACGGGCTTGCGTACGCACGGCCTTGGACGGGTCGTTGTAGCGCGAGTCCTTGCGCTTGCGCAGCGTCAGGCCGATCGCCGCGACGATCGCCAGCAGCAGCAGCACCGCGGCGATCTCGACCGGGTAGATGTACTGCGAGTAGATGATCTCGCCCAGCACCTTGGTGTTCGAGAAGCCCGGCACCGGCGGCGTCGAGATCTGCGGCACCGTGTTGAAGCTGTGCCACAGCACTGCGGTCAGTTCGAGCACGATGATCGCGGCGACGAGGCCCGCCAGCGGCAGCTTCTTCCAGAAGCCGACCCGCAGCGCCTCGATATCGATGTCGATCATCATCACGACGAACAGGAACAGCACCATGACGGCGCCCACGTAGACCAGCACCAGCGTGATCGCCAGGAACTCGGCCTTGAGCAGCAGCCAGATGCAGGCCGCGCTGACGAAGGTCAGCACGAGGAACAACGCGGAGTGCACCGGGTTGCGAGCGGTGACGACCATCGTGCCGCTGACGACGGTGACGGCCGCGAACAGATAAAACAGCAGGGTCTGGACTTCCATGTCGGTCGGGGCTGCGATCAGCGGTATTTGGCATCGATCGCGCGGTTCGCGGCGATCTGTGGTTCGTAGCGATCGCCGACGGCGAGCAGCATTTCCTTGGTGAAATGCAGGTCTCCGCGCTTCTCACCGCAATATTCGAAGATGTCGGTCTCGACGATCGAATCCACCGGGCAGGACTCTTCGCAGAAGCCGCAAAAGATGCACTTGACCAGGTCGATGTCGTAGCGGGTCGTCCGGCGCGAGCCGTCGGCGCGCACGTCGGATTCGATCGTGATCGCCAGCGCCGGGCACACCGCCTCGCACAGCTTGCACGCGATGCAGCGTTCCTCGCCGTTCGGATAGCGGCGCAGCGCGTGCAGGCCGCGGAACCGCGGCGACAGCGGCGTCTTCTCCTCGGGGAACTGGATCGTGATCTTGCGGGCGAACAGGTAGCGTCCGGTCAGCCGCAGCCCCTTCAGCAACTCGAGCAGCATGAAGCTCGCGAAGAAATCCTTGACGTTCTGCATGGTTCGTCTGCCCTATTTCCAGATGCTCAGCGGCGTCTGCATCCAGATCGCCACCACCACCAGCCAGATCAGCGTGACCGGAATGAAGATCTTCCAGCCCAGCCGCATGATCTGGTCATAGCGGTACCGCGGGAACGAGGCCCGCGCCCAAATGAACGTCGACACCAGCAGGAAGCTCTTGATGAAGAGCCACACGAAGCCGGGGATCCACGTGAACGGCGCGAACTGCAGCGGCGATGTCCAGCCGCCGAAGAACATCGTCGCGCCCAGCACCGACAGCAGGATCATCGCCGCGTATTCGGCCAGGAAGAACACCGCGAAGCCCATGCCCGAGTACTCGACCATGTGGCCGGCGACGATCTCGGATTCGCCCTCGACGACGTCGAACGGATGGCGATTGGTCTCGGCCACGGCCGAGATGCCATAGACGATCGTGATCGGCAGCAGCGGCAGCCAGTTCCAGGACAGGAAGTTCAACCCGTGCGACGCGCCCCAGCCGCGCATCTGCTGCATGACGATGTCGATCAGGTTCAGGCTGCCCGAGACCATCAGCACGACGACCAGCGAGAAACCGATCGCCAGTTCATACGACAGCATCTGCGCGGACGCGCGCATCGCCCCCAGGAACGGGTACTTGGAGTTCGACGCCCAGCCGGCGATGATCACGCCGTAGACCTCGAGCGATGTGATCGCCATCAACAGCAGCAGGCCGGCATTGACGTTGGCGAGCACCGTCTCGGGTCCGAACGGAATCACCGCCCAGGCCACCATGACGGGCATGATCGTCATGATCGGCCCGAGCACGTAGAGGACCGGATTCGCCTTGGCCGGCAGGATCACCTCTTTGAGGATCAGCTTGAACGCGTCGGCGATCGGCTGCAGCAGGCCCTTGGGTCCGGTCCGGTTCGGCCCCAGGCGGATGTGCATGTAGCCGATCAGCTTGCGTTCCCATAACGTCAGATACGCGACGCAACCGAGCAGCGGCAGCACCACGCAGACGATCTTGACGAACGTCCAGACGACGGGCCAGGCAACGCCCAGGTACTGCGTGCCGAGGCTGTGAACGGTAGGAAGGAATTGATCCATCGGAAATCGTCCTGCGCCTCGTCAGGCACGGGCGACCGCGACGCGGCCGACCATCGAAGCCAAGCCGGTCGTAGCCGGCACCCCGGCCGCCAGGCGCAACACGCCGTCGGCCACCCGTTCATCGAGTTGCGCTTCGACCAGCGCCTCGCCCCCCGCTTGCGTGACGCGCACCTTGTCGCCGGTGGCGATACCCAGTTGGAGCAGCGTCGCGGCGTTCATCCGCGCCTTGGGCACCGCGGCGTCGCGCGTGGCCTGCAGGCTGCCGGCGCGCCGCACCAGCGGATCGGCCGCATAGATCGGCACGTCGGCGATGCGCTCGAGCGTCGAGGCAGCGGCCGCCGGCGCTGCCGCGTCATCCGATCGCGGCGCCGCATTGGCGATCGCCGCCACGCCAGCCGCCAGGCGGCCTTCGATCGACGACGTCTGCAGCGCCTGGCCGCGCACCGCCTCGGCGGTCTCGAATTCGAAACCGGGCAGTTCGAGCAGGTTGCCGAGCACGCGCAGCACCTTCCACGCGGGCCGCGCCTCGCCGGCCGGCCGTACGACGCCGTTGAACGATTGCAACCGCCCCTCGGCATTGACGAAGCTGCCGGCGGTCTCGGTGAAGGGGGAGATCGGCAGCAGGCAATCGGCCACTGCCAGCAGTTCGGCCGAGCGGAACACGCTCAACGCGACGACCGATTCGGCCTGCTCCAGGGCGGCGACGGTCGCCCGCGGCAGCGCGTGATCGAGGTCGGGATCGACGTTGACCAGCAGGTAGGCCTTGAGCGGCTGCTCGACCATCGCCCGCGCGTCCCGGCCGCCCTTGAGCGGCACGGCGCCGACCAGTTGGGTGCCGACCGTGTTGGCGGCCTCGACGAAATGGCCGAACGTCGCGCCGCTGGCCTGCGCGATCCGCAGCGCGAGCGACGCCAGCCGTGCGTAGTCGGCATGCTGGACGACCGCGTTGCCGAGCAGCACGGCCTTGCCCGGCACCTGCTGGCCATCCGCTGGAACGCCCTGCAGGCAGGCGGCCAGTTGCTCGGCCTGCGCGTCGGGCTCGATCCCGGCGAGGTCGGCCGGCACCGGCGAGTCCTGCGCACGCAGCAACGCGACCAGCACGCGCGACAGCACCGCGGTCCACTGGCTGGGCGCCGCGGAGGCGCTCGCGGCCAACGGCATCAGCAGGTCGTCGTGCGCCGCATGCAGCATGCCGACGCGCGCGCCGCCCTTGACGGCCTGGCGCAGGCGGGACGCCATCAGCGGGTGGTCCTTGCGCAGGAACGCCCCGACGACCAGCGCCCCTTCCAGCGAGCTGAGCGACGCGACGCTGCGCCCGAGCGACGGCACTGCCACGCCGGCCGAGAAATCGACCTGGCGCAACCGGCTGTCGACGTTGTCGCTACCCAGTTCGCGCAGCAGCCGCGCCGACAGGTAGGCTTCCTCGACGGTCGCGTGCGGCGACACGAGCGCGCCGAGCTGCGTGCCGTCCGCCTTGGCGATCGAACCGAGCGCATGCGCCGCGTATTGCAGCGCCGTCTGCCAGTCGACTTCCTGCCATTGGCCGTTCTGCTTGATCATCGGCCGCAGCAGGCGTTCGTCGGCGTTCAGCCCCTCGTACGAGAAGCGGTCCTTGTCCGACAGCCAGCATTCGTTGACCGCCTCGTCCTCGAGCGGCACGACGCGCATCACCTTGTCGCTCTTGACCTGCACGATCAGGTTGGAGCCCAGCGAATCGTGCGGCGCGATCGAACGGCGGCGCGACAGTTCCCAGGTCCGCGCCGAGTAGCGGAACGGCTTGGACGTCAGCGCGCCGACCGGGCACACGTCGATCATGTTGCCGGACAGCTCGGAATCGACCGACCGGCCGACGAAACTCATGATCTGCGAATGCTCGCCGCGGCCGCCCATGCCGAGTTCCATGACGCCGGCGATTTCCTGGCCGAAGCGGACGCAGCGCGTGCAATGGATGCAGCGGGCCATCTCTTCGGCCGACACCAGCGGGCCGAGGTTCTTATGGAAGACGACCCGCTTTTCTTCCTGGTAGCGCGAGCCCGAACCGCCATAGCCGACGGCCAGGTCCTGCAACTGGCACTCGCCGCCCTGGTCGCAGATCGGGCAATCGAGCGGATGGTTGATCAGCAGGAACTCCATCACGCTCTTCTGCGCGGTGACCGCGCGCTCGGTCTGCGTGTGGACCTTCATGCCGGGCGTGACCGGCGTCGCACAGGCCGGCAGCGGCTTGGGCGCCTTTTCGACGTCCACCAGGCACATCCGGCAGTTGGCCGCGATCGACAGCTTCTTGTGATAGCAGAAATGCGGCACGTAGATGTCGAGTTTCTCGGCCGCATGCATGACCATGCTGCCTTCGGGCACCTCGACCTTGCGGCCGTCGATTTCGAGTTCAACCATCGTTCAACCTTAGAGGTACGTCGGCACCACGGAGCACTTGTGTTCGATCAGATGCACGAACTCATGCCGGTAGTGCTTGAGGAACGCGCGCACCGGCATCGCCGCCGCATCGCCCAGCGCGCAGATCGTGCGTCCCATGATGTTCGACGCGACCGAGTCGAGCTTGTCCAGATCCTCGGGCAGCCCTTCACCCTTCTCGATCCGATGCACGATCCGATACATCCAGCCGGTACCCTCGCGGCACGGCGTGCATTGACCGCAGCTTTCCTCGAAATAGAAATACGACAGACGCGCCAGCGACTTGACCATGCAGCGCGTCTCGTCCATGACGATGACCGCGCCGGAGCCGAGCATCGAGCCGGCCTTGGCGATCGAGTCGTAGTCCATCGTCAGCGTCATCATCTGGTCACCCGGAATCACCGGCGACGACGAGCCGCCCGGGATCACCGCCTTGAGCTTCCTGCCGTTGCGCACGCCGCCGGCCAGTTCGAGCAGCTTGGCGAACGGCGTGCCCATCGGAATCTCGTAGTTGCCCGGCAACTCGACGTCGCCGCCGATCGAGAAGATCTTGGTACCGCCGTTGTTGGGCTTGCCGGTCTCGAGATAAGGCTGCGCACCGTTGCGGATGATCCACGGTACCGCGGCGAAGGTCTCGGTGTTGTTGATCGTCGTCGGCTTGCCGTACAAGCCGAAGCTGGCCGGAAACGGCGGCTTGAAGCGCGGCTGGCCTTTCTTGCCTTCGAGCGATTCGAGCAGTGCGGTCTCTTCGCCGCAGATGTAGGCGCCGTAGCCGTGGTGCGCATGGAGCTGGAACGAGAAGTTCGAGCCCATGATGTTGTCGCCCAGGTAACCGGCCGCCCGCGCCTCGTCGAGCGCCGCCTCGAAGATCTCGTAGGCGTCCCAGATCTCGCCGTGGATGTAGTTGTAGCCGACCGAGATCCCCATCGCATAGGCGGCGATCGCCATGCCCTCGATGACGATGTGCGGGTTGTAGCGCAGGATGTCGCGGTCCTTGAACGTCCCCGGCTCGCCCTCGTCGGAATTGCAGACCAGGTACTTCTGGCCCGGGAAGTTGCGCGGCATGAAGCTCCACTTCAGGCCGGTGGGAAAGCCCGCGCCGCCGCGGCCGCGCAGACCCGAGGCCTTGACCTCGGCGATCACCTGGTCCTGCGTCATCCCCTCGGTCAGGATCTTGCGCAGCGCCTTGTAGCCGTCGCGCGCCTCGTAGTCCTTCAGGTGCCACCCATCAGGCGAATCCAGCCCCGCATAGATCTGCGGAGTGATGTGGCGACCGTGGAAGCAGGTCGAAACCTGCGGCGCGGTGATGATCAGATCCCTGGCACCCATGTCGATGCTCCCCTCAACCCTCGGACCGCAGCCGCGCGATCAGTTCGTCGAGCCGCTGGTTGTCCATGAAGCTGCACTGCACGTCGTTGTTGACCATCAGGATCGGCGCGTCGCCGCAAGCACCCTGGCACTCGCTCTCGATCAGCGTGAACAAGCCGTCGGCGGTCGTCTCGTTGTAGTCGATGCCGAGCTTTTCCTTCAGGTAGGCCCCCGCCTTCTCGCCGTCGCGCAGCGCGCACGGCAGGCACGTGCAGACCGCCAGCTTGAACTTGCCGACGGGCTTCAGGTTGTACATGTTGTAGAACGAAGCGACCTCGTACACGGCGATCGGCGGCAGGCCGATGTAGGCGGCCAGGTCGTCGATGACCTCGGGCGAGATCCAGCCCTTTTCTTTCTGCGCGATCCGCAGCGCCGACATCGTGGCCGACTGCCGCTGATCGGGCGGATACTTGGCCAACTCGCGATCGATGCGGCGATACGCGTCGTCGGACAGCAAACGGGAAGGAACGGGTACAGCGCTCATCGGAATTAGTCCCTGCTGACGGCCTCAGCGATCGATCTCACCAAACACGATGTCCTGCGTGCCGATGATCGTGACGACGTCCGCGATCATGTGACCCATCGACATCTCGCCCAGCGACTGCAGATGGGCGAAGCCCGGCGCGCGGATCTTCAGTCGGTAAGGCTTGTTGGCGCCGTCGGACACGAGGTAGATGCCGAACTCGCCCTTCGGGTGCTCGACCGCCGCATACGCCTCGCCCTCGGGAACGTGGAAGCCCTCGGTGAACAGCTTGAAGTGGTGGATCAGGTCTTCCATGTTCGACTTCATGCCGACACGGGACGGTGGCGCCACCTTGTTGTTGGGGGTAATGACGGGCCCCGGATTGTTGCGCAGCCATTCGATGCACTGCTTGATGATCCGGTTGGACTGGCGCATCTCCTCGACGCGGCACAGGTAGCGGTCATAGCAGTCGCCATTGACGCCGACCGGCACGTCGAAATCGACCAGGTCATAGACTTCGTACGGCTGCGTCTTGCGCAGATCCCAGGCCACGCCCGAGCCCCGCAACATCGGGCCGGTGAAGCCCAGCGCCTTCGCACGCTCGGGCGACACGACACCGACCCCGACCAGCCGCTGCTTCCAGATCCGGTTATCGGTCAGCAGCGTTTCGTACTCGTCGACGCAGTGCGGGAAGCGGTTCGTGAAGTCTTCGATGAAATCGAGCAGCGAACCCTGGCGATTGCGATTCAGTTCGTCGATCGCCGCCTTGTTGCGCAGCTTGGAAACCTTGAACTGCGGCATCTGGTCGGGCAGGTCGCGATAGACGCCGCCGGGCCGATAGTAGGCGGCATGCATCCGCGCCCCCGACACCGCCTCGTAGCAGTCCATCAGGTCCTCGCGCTCGCGGAACGCATACAGGAACACGCCCATCGCGCCGACGTCCAGGCCATGCGAACCGAGGCTCATCAGGTGATTGAGGATCCGCGTGATCTCGTCGAACATCACGCGGATGTACTGGCCGCGCAGCGGCACCTCGATGCCGAGCAGCTTCTCGATCGCCATCACATAAGCGTGCTCGTTGCACATCATCGACACGTAGTCGAGGCGATCCATGTACGGCACGCTTTGCAGGAACGTGCGCGTCTCGGCGAGCTTCTCGGTCGCGCGATGCAGCAGGCCGATGTGCGGATCGGCACGCTGCACGACCTCGCCGTCCAGTTCGAGCACCAGCCGCAGCACCCCGTGCGCCGCCGGGTGCTGGGGTCCAAAATTGAGCGTGTAGTTCTTGATCTCGGCCATCAGACACCAGCCTTCGACGTGCACAGGTCGCGCTCAATTCCGGCGCAGGCTGACTTGCGCGCTGCGCAAGTCAAGCCCGGCGCAGCCGGGCGGCCGGAGCCAAAATTGAGCGTGTAGTTCTTGATCTCAGCCATCGTTCAGCGCCCTTGACCGTAGCCGTCTTCGCGGATGATGCGCGGCACGTTCTCGCGCGGCTCGATCGACACCGGACGATAGGCGACGCGGTGGCGCTCGTCGTCGTAGAACATCTCGACGTACCCGGATACCGGAAAATCCTTGCGGAACGGATGGCCGACGAAACCGTAGTCGGTCAGGATCCGGCGAAGATCCGGATGGCCATCGAACAGGATGCCGAGCAGATCGAACGCCTCGCGCTCGAACCAGCCGACCGCCGGCCAGACGTCGATCAGCGACGCGACCCGCGGAAAGTCGTCATCCGGGCAGAACACGCGCAGGCGCAGCCGCCAATTGTGTTTGATCGACAGCAGGTGGCTGACAGCAGCGAAGCGCGGGCCATCGTACTCGCCATCGCGGTACGTCAGATAGTCGACGCCGCACAGGTCGATCAGCGTCTCGAAGTGCAGGGCCGGATCGTCGCGCAGCTTGAGGGCGACTTCCAGATAGTGCTTCGCGCTGACGACGACGGTGATCTCGCCGAGCCGTACGGTGATCGATTGAACCAGCGGACCGAGCAGTGACTGCACGGCGGCATGGAGGGTTTCGAGTCGGGTCATCGGCTTCGCTCAGCGGGCGATCGTGTTGGTGCGCCGGATCTTGTTCTGCAACTGAATCAGGCCGTACAACAACGCCTCGGCCGTCGGCGGGCAGCCAGGCACATAGATGTCGACCGGCACGATCCGGTCGCAGCCGCGAACCACCGAATACGAATAGTGGTAGTAGCCGCCGCCATTCGCGCACGACCCCATCGAGACGACCCAGCGGGGTTCGGGCATCTGATCGTAGACCTTGCGCAGCGCGACGGCCATCTTGTTGCACAGCGTGCCGGCAACGATCATCACGTCGGACTGCCGCGGACTGGGCCGGAACATGATGCCGAAACGGTCCATGTCATAGCGCGCGGCCCCCGCGTGCATCATCTCGACCGCGCAGCACGCCAAGCCGAAGGTCATGGGCCACATCGAGCCCGTTCTCGTCCAGTTCACCAGCTTGTCGAGCTGGGTCGTGACGAACCCCTCATTGAGCAAACCATCGAGACTCATGTGATCGCCTGATCAAAATACTTGTTGTCGGGCAGTTGCCTGACGGGCGAACCTGCCGCCGCACTGTCACCGATCGACGGCGACCGTCCATCGCAGCGGGCACACCCGCCCCACGGCGAAGCCCTGCCCCGCCTCGATCACCGCCATGCCTTCGACCGCCTCGACCCCGCGCCCCTCACCCGGGCACGGCGGCCGGCCTCACTCCCAGTCGAGGGCGCCTTTCATCCACTCGTAGACGAAGCCCACCACCAAAATCAGGAGGAAGACCATCATCGTCATGAAACCGACGAACCCGATCGAATCGAGCGACACCGCCCACGGAAACAGGAAGGCGATCTCGAGATCGAACAGGATGAAGAGAATCGCGACGAGGTAATAGCGAACGTCGAACTTCATCCGCGCGTCTTCGAAAGCTTCGAAGCCGCATTCGTACGGAGAAAGTTTTTCGGCGTTCGGAGCGCTGGGCCCCAGAAGCTTACCCATTGCCAACGGACCGACACCGACGAGGGTTCCGATGACGATGAACAACAGAACGGGTAGATATTCTTCCAGGTTCACTTGATGCCTGCCCTAGGTTGGCCCGATCAGCGATCAAACGACACCATTTCTATGATGGTGCTGGTCCGAATCAGCGGAGCGCGAATCGGCGCGGAAACGGCTCATCGTTTGTATTTGGTGCCGACGGCGAGACTCGAACTCGCACAGCTTTCGCCACTACCCCCTCAAGATAGCGTGTCTACCAATTTCACCACGTCGGCTGATCATGCAAGCCGGATCGTATCGAACACCTGTCAGGGGCGTTCTTCGCGTTCCGACCACTTTCGATATTTTACTTCGGAATTTCCCCGGTTTGACCCGAAGTACCGCCTTGATTTGCGCCGGAAGCATTCGGCGACGATTCAGCGGGAGGCGTGGTCGACGCCGGCGCGGCAGCCCCGGGCACGACCGACGCCGGTGCGTCCATCACGCTGCCGCCCGTCGTCGAAACGGGCTTGTGCGAAGCGAAGGCCAACGCCAACGTCGAAGCGAAGAATACAGCAGCCAGGGCCGCCGTCGTCCGGCTCAGGAAGTTGGCCGACCCGCTGGCGCCGAACAGGCTGCCCGACGAACCGGAACCGAACGCGGCCCCCATGTCGGCTCCCTTGCCATGCTGGATCAGCACGAGGCCGATGACACCCAGGGCGGCCAGCACCTGCAGCACCATCACGATATTCATCAAAATCGGCATTGTTCGAATCCTTTTGCGCCGCGATCGTCCGCGCGGCTCAAGCCGGTACCGCCGCGCGGCAGATCGCGGCGAAATCATCGGCCACGAGCGCAGCCCCCCCGATCAGGCCGCCATCGATGTCCGCCATCCGGAACAGCGCCTGCGCGCTGGCGGGCTTGACGCTGCCACCGTACAGCAGACGGATCCGATCCGCCGGCGCCCCGGCCCGGTCCAGGCGGGCACGGATCGCGGCATGCACGTCCTGGGCCTGCTCGGGCGTGGCCGTCTTGCCGGTACCGATCGCCCAGACCGGCTCGTAGGCGACGACGAAGCGCGCCGGATCGGCCTTGGCCGCCAGCGCGGCGATCGCATCGATCTGCGCGCCGATGACCGACTCGGTCTCGCCACCCTCGCGCTGCGCCAGGGTCTCGCCGACGCAGACGATGACGCCCAGCCCGACGGCCAGCGCCCGCTGCGCCTTGGTCGCGACATCGGCATCCGTTTCACCCAGCAGCGCGCGCCGCTCGGAGTGGCCGATCAAGGTCCAGGCGATGCCCAGATCCGCCAGCATCGTGGCCGATACCTCGCCCGTATACGCGCCATTGTCCCAAGCCGCGACGTTCTGCGCGCCGACGGCGATTCCGGACCCATCGAGCGCGGCGGCTACCGGCACCAGGTACGGAGCAGGCGGGCACACGCATACGTCGATCCGCCCGAGCAACTCGGCATCGAGCGCGGAGCGAAGCGCGGACAACAGGGCGCGATTGGCGACCGTGTCGCCATTCATCTTCCAGTTGCCGGTAACGAGCGGCTTTCTTTTCATCGATTGATCAGGAACGAAACCAGAGATTGTACGATGCGCCGCGAGACAGGGTCAATTCGCGCCCCGCGAACGGCATCATTCCACGCCTTCCTGACGGGCCGAACGCCGGCGCCACCAGCGCCACAACCACAGACCATAGCCGGACAGGCCGTAGAGCGCGAACAAGCCGAACAGCACGAGCGGCGGATCGACCGAGACCAGCACGAACACCAGCACCAGCCCGATCGCGAAGATGAACGGCACCGAACGGCGCAGGTTCAGGTCCTTGAAGCTGTAGAACGGCGCATTGCTGACCATCGACAGGCCGGCGTAGACGGTCAGCACCCAGGCGAGCCACGACAGGTCGGTGGCGGTGGCGGAGATCCAGCTGGTCTCGCGCAGGTCGGTGACGGTCCAGACGAAGCCCACGACCAACGCCGCCGCCGCCGGGCTGGGCATGCCCTGGAAGAACTTCTTGTCGACGACGCCGATGTTGGTGTTGAAGCGCGCGAGCCGCAGCGCGGCGCCGGCGCAATAGACGAATGCGGCGATCCAACCCCACTTGCCTAGCGTGCGCAGCGACCATTCGTACATGATCAGCGCCGGCGCGACACCGAACGAAACCATGTCCGACAGGCTGTCGTACTGTTCGCCAAAAGCACTCTGGGTGTTGGTCAGCCGGGCGACGCGACCGTCGAGACTGTCGAGGATCGCAGCCATGAAGATCGCGATCGCCGCGATGTCGAAGCGATCGTTCATCGCCTGGACCGTCGCGAAGAAACCGGCGAACAGCGCGGCGGTCGTGAAGGCGTTCGGCAGGATGTAGATGCCTCGCCCACGGCGCTTGCGCGCCTGGGGATCGGTGGCCGCCGCGGCGGGCGGCGCGGCCGGTGCACCGACGCGCGAGGCTCTGAGCGGGCGGAATCGCGGGGGCTTCTTCTTCATGATGCTGAGTATAGAGGCAATCCCGCACGGTTCCGGCCAAGGGGAGGCGCCGAACGATTGACGCGGCCGCCGCGCTCGGCCCTCTGGCGAAGCGTTCAGCGGCTCCCCGAAGCCTGTCGAATCAGTTCTTCGACTTGTCGACCAGCTTGTTGGCCTTGATCCAGGGCATCATCGCGCGCAGCTTCTCGCCGACGACCTCGATCTGATGCTCGGCCATGATGCGGCGGCGCGAGGTAAGCGTCGTCGCGCCCGCGCGGTTCTCGAGGATGAACTCCTTCGCGTATTCGCCGGTCTGGATCCGATCGAGCACGTCCTTCATGACCTTCTTGGTCTCAGCGGTCACGATCTTCGGCCCCGTCACATACTCGCCGAACTCGGCGTTGTTCGAGATCGAGTAGTTCATGTTCGCGATGCCGCCTTCATAAATCAGGTCGACGATCAGCTTCAGCTCGTGCAGGCACTCGAAGTACGCCATCTCGGGCGCGTAGCCGGCCTCGACCAGCGTCTCGAAGCCCGCCTTGATCAACTCGACGGTGCCGCCGCACAGCACGGCCTGCTCGCCGAACAGATCGGTCTCGGTCTCTTCACGGAAGTTGGTCTCGATGATGCCGGCACGGCCGCCGCCGATCGCGCACGCGTACGACAGCGCCAGATCACGCGCGGAGCCCGACCTGTCCTGATGGATCGCGACCAGGCAAGGCACACCGCCGCCCGCCGCGTAGGTGCCGCGCACCGTATGGCCCGGCGCCTTGGGCGCGATCATCACGACGTCGATGTCCTCGCGCGGCACGACCTGGCCGTAATGGACGTTGAAGCCGTGCGCGAACGCCAGCGCCGCGCCTTCCTTCAGGTTCGGGCCGATGTCGTTCTTGTACGACTCGGCGATGTTCTCGTCGGGCATCAGCACCATGACGAAATCGGCGCCCTTGACGGCGTCCTTGACCTCGGCAACAGCCAGGCCGGCGCCCTTGGCCTTGTCCCACGACGCACCGCCCTTGCGCAGGCCGACCGTCACGTCGACACCCGAGTCGTGCAGGTTCTGCGCATGCGCGTGGCCCTGCGAGCCGTAGCCGATGATCGCGACCTTCTTGCCCTTGATCAGCTTGAGGTCGCAATCCTTGTCGTAAAAAACTTTCATCAGATTCTCCGTTTGATGGCGTGCGCCCCCGCGGGCGCACGTGGCGGCGCGGCGCGCCGCCGAACTAATCGTCTGGCCTCAGCGCCAGTCTCAGGCCCGCAACACTCGCTCGCCACGCGCGATGCCCGACGCGCCGGTACGAACCGTCTCGAGGATCGCGCTGCGATCGAGCGCATCGATGAACGCGTCGAGCTTGGCGCCGACGCCGGTCACCTCGATCGTGTAGGTCCGCTCGGTAACGTCGATGATGCGGCCACGGAAGATGTCGGCCATGCGCTTGACCTCCTCGCGGTCCTTGCCGACGGCCCGCACCTTGATCAGCATCAGCTCGCGCTCGATGTACGGCGTCTCGATCAGGTCGACGACCTTGACGACCTCGATCAGCCGGTTCAAGTGCTTGGTGATCTGCTCGATCACATCCTCGGAGCCGCTGGTGACGATCGTCATCCGCGACATCGACGTGTCCTCGGTCGGCGCGACCGTCAGCGTCTCGATGTTGTAGCCCCGAGCCGAGAACAGGCCCACGACCCGCGACAGCGCGCCGGCTTCGTTCTCGAGCAGCACGGAAATGATGTGTCTCATCGCTGCCCCCTCACAGATCTTCGGAACCGAGCAACATCTCGGTCAGGCCCTTGCCCCCCTGCACCATCGGCCAGACGTTCTCGGTCTGGTCGGTGATGATGTCGAGGAACACCAGCCGGTCCTTGTACTTGCCGAACGCGTCGCGCAGCGCGGGCTCGACGTCGGACGCCGCCTCGATGCGCATGCCGACGTGGCCATAGGCCTCGGCCAGCTTGACGAAATCGGGCAGCGCGTCCATGTACGACTCGGAGTAGCGGCCGCTGTACTCGAGTTCCTGCCACTGCCGCACCATGCCGAGGTAGCGGTTGTTCAGGTTGACGACCTTGACCGGCAGGTTGTACTGCTTGCAGGTCGACAGCTCCTGGATGCACATCTGGATCGAGCCTTCGCCGGTCACGCACGCGACCTGCGCATCCGGATGCGCGAGCTTGACGCCCATCGCGTACGGCAACCCGACGCCCATCGTGCCCAGGCCGCCCGAGTTGATCCAGCGGCGCGGCTTGTCGAAGCGGTAGAACTGCGCGGCGACCATCGGGTGCTGGCCGACGTCGGACGTGACGAACGCATCGCCGCCGGTGACTTCCCACAGCTTTTCGACGACGAACTGCGGCTTGATGATCCGGGACTCGCGGTCGTACTTCAGGCAGTCCCGCTTGCGCCACGTTTCGATCTGCGACCACCAGTTGGCCAGCGGCTTGCCGGCGCTGCCGCCGGCCTGCGCCTCGCGAACCAGCGCCATCAGGTCGCGCATCGCCTCGCGCACGTCACCGACGATCGGCACGTCGACCTTGACGCGCTTGGAGATCGACGACGGATCGATGTCGATGTGGATGATCTTGCGCGGGTTCTGCGCGAAGTGCTTCGGGTTGCCGATCACGCGGTCGTCGAAGCGCGCGCCGATGGCCAGCAGCACGTCGCAGTGCTGCATCGCCATGTTCGCCTCGTACGTGCCGTGCATGCCGGGCATGCCGACGTACTTGGGATCGGACGCACGATAGCCGCCCAGTCCCATCAGCGTGTTGGTGCACGGGAAGCCGAGCAGGTCGACCAGTTCGTTCAGCTCGGGGGCCGCGTTGGCCAGCACGACGCCGCCGCCGGTGTAGATCATCGGGCGCTCGGCGCCGAGCAGCAGTTGCACGGCTTTCTTGAGCTGGCCCAGGTGACCCTTGACGACCGGATTGTACGAGCGCATCTCGACGGTCTTCGGGTACTCGAAGCGGCACTTCTCCTTGCTGACGTCCTTCGGGATGTCGACCAGCACGGGGCCGGGGCGCCCGGTTCGCGCGATGTGGAACGCGCGCTTGATGGTGACCGCGACGTCCTTGACGTTCTTGACCAGGAAGTTGTGCTTGACGCACGGCCGCGTGATGCCGACGGTGTCGCACTCCTGGAACGCGTCCTCGCCGATCGCGTGGGTCGGGACCTGTCCGCTGATGATGACCATCGGGATCGAGTCCATGTACGCGGTGGCGATGCCGGTCACCGCGTTGGTGACGCCCGGGCCGCTGGTGACCAGGCAGACACCGACCTTCTCGGTCGAACGCGAATACGCATCGGCCGCGTGGACGGCGGCCTGTTCGTGGCGTACGAGGATGTGCTGGACCGGGGCATGCTGATCACCGCCTTTTTGCGGATCGCCCTGGCTGTAGAGTGCGTCGTAGATGTAGAGCACTGCGCCGCCGGGATAGCCGAAGATATGCTCGACTCCCTCTTCTTGCAGGCAGCGCACGAGGATTTCTGCGCCTGTCAGTTCCATGATGTCGTCCAGTTTCAAGATCCAGGGAGCCTGCCCGCCGGCGCCGACGCCATCGGATCGCGGATTGCTCCAACGGTCTCCGTAGGCGGCGGGCTCGCCCGAACCTGCGGATCCCTGCGATCCGATCGCCCCGACACAGGCCTCGGTACAGGACCTGTGAGATTGATCGGACGTCCGTGACGGCTCTTGTGGAGCCGCGCCGGACATTCGTTGCCTTCGATCGGCCAGCGGGATCGCCAGCGCGTCTGAGGCGGAAACGGCTGCCCGTTCTGCTGAACGGGTCCGTCTTAGGGTAAGCCCGGCACTATAAGTCACCGGGATGACACCGGTCAAATCAGCGATCGAATCAGCGGTCAAATCAGCCAACCGGCGGAACCGGCGCGGAATCGATCCGCGTCACCATGACCTGGTCGATCCGGTAGCTGTCGACGTCGAGCACCTCGAACCGGTAACCGCCCCAGTCGACGGTATCGGTGCGGCGCGGCACCCGCCGCAGCATCACCATGAGGAAGCCGGCCAGCGTCTCGTACTCGTCGGCGAACGGCAGCTCGTCGAGCATCAGCGCGCGCTGGACGTCCTGGATCGCCGTCATGCCGTCGATCAGCCACGACGAGTCGTCGCGGCGCACGATCTGCTCCTCGTCCGGACCGGCGACCAGGTCCCCCATCACGGTGCTCATCACGTCGTTGAGCGTGACCACGCCGACGACCAGGCTGTACTCGTTGACGATCACCGCGAAGTCGTCCTGCACCTGGCGGAACTGGTCGAGCACCTCCGCCAGCGACAGGCGATCGGGGACGACGAGCACCTTGCGCAACAGCCCGTCCTGCGACAGGCCGATCGGCTGCCCGCTGAGCACGCGCTGCAGGATGTCCTTGGCATCGACGGTGCCGATCACGTGGTCGACGTCGTGGTCGCAGACCGGATACGTCGAGTACGCCTCGCTGGCGATGCGGGCGCGCACCAGCGTGTCGGGATCGTCGCGCAGGAAGAACGCGATGCGGTCGCGCGGCGTCATCGCGCTGGTGACCGGCCGATTCTCCAGTTCGACGATGTTGGTGATGACCTGCTGTTCGCGCACCGCCAGCACGCCGGCCTGGGCGCCCGCCTCGGCCAGTGCCAGGATGTCGTCGGGCGTGATCCGCTCGTCGCGACGGGCCGGCAGGCCGAAGATGCGGAACAGCAGGTCGTTGAGCTGGCTGAAGATCCATACCAGCGGCATGCACAGCTTGAGCAGCACGCCCATCGGGCCGACCAGCCGCAGCGCGAACCGCTCGGGCTCGTTCATGCCCAAGCGCTTGGGGAACAGGTCGGCGAACAGGATGAACGCGGACATCACGCAGACGAACGATGCGGCGAACGCGACGGTCTGCGCGGTGGCCGGCGGCAGCCACCAGCTCAGCGCGGCCTCGAAGGCCGGGCTGAGCGCCCCCTCGCCGACGATGCCGCCGAGGATGGCCAGCGCGTTGACGCCCACCTGGATCGTCGTGAAATAGGCGCTCGGCTGCTCGAGGATCTGCAGCACCTTCGCGGCCCGCGGATCGCCGTCGGCGGCAAGCTGCTGCAGGCGCAGCCGGCGGGACGCGGCGAGCGAGATCTCGGCCAGCGAAAAGAACGCACTGAAGCCGATCAACGCGGCGATCCACAACAGACTCTGACTCATCCGGATTCTCTCGCGGCATCGAGGGCCGCGCGCAGCCCGCAGCTTAGAGCCTGTCGACCCGAAGCGCGAGCCCGGACCGAGGCACGACGCCGTTCCGGCGTCGCATCTCCGCGCACCAAAGTGGTCCGCCCGGTCTGCTAGCATTGGCTCATCGCCCGGGCCTGCGGCTTCGCGGCCTCCGTTCCGCGCCCTCATTCGACACGCTCGCAGGATCCTTCGCCCATCCATGGCCACACGACAGGAGATCTCCGCCTTCCTGGCCTCGGTGGAACGGCGGGCGTTCAAGCAGGCGATGTTCGCGGTGCGCGACGAGGACACGGCGCTGGACGTCGTGCAGGACGCGATGTTCAAGCTGGTCGAGAAATACGCGGACAAGCCGGCCGCCGAAATCGCGCCGCTGTTCCAGCGGATCCTGCAGAACGTCATCACCGATCACTTCCGCCGCCGGAAGGTCCGCAACCTGTGGACGACACTGCTGTCGACGCTCCAGGGCGACGACGAGGACGGCGCCGATCGCGACGTGCTCGAAAGCCTCGAGCCGGCGGCGGGCTCCGGCCAGGCCGAGAGCGCCGCCGACGAGGTGCAGCGCCAGCAGACCCTGTCGATCATCGAGGCGGAGATCGCCCGGCTGCCCAAGCGTCAACGCGAGGCGTTCCTGCTACGTTACTGGGAGGATATGGACGTCGCCGAAACGGCGATCGCCATGGGGTGCTCCGAAGGAAGCGTCAAGACCCACTGTTCCCGGGCCACCCACGCGCTTGCCCGGGCCCTGAGCGACAAGGGAATCTCGTTATGAAAGAAACGCAGTTCGGCGCCCGCCTGTCGCGGTTGCTCGATACGTCGGCCGACCGCCTGCCCTCCCGGATCACGACCCGCCTCGCCATCGCGCGGGACGCGGCGCTGGCGCACGCGCCGCAGGCGGCGTTCGTTCCGTCGCCGGCCCGCCCGGCGCATGCCCTCACGGCTGCGCCGCACGGGGGCCGCACGCATCGCACCCGCGTCGGCGCCCTGGTGGGCGGCCCGTCCCCGCACGACGACGCGCCACACCCGGGATGGCGCTGGCTGGGGATTGCGCTGCCGCTGCTGGTCGTGCTGGCCGGCGGGGTCTCCATCAGCTACTTGGACGACGCGATCAAGGCCGAGGAACTCGCCGACGTCGAGACCGCGGTGTTGACCGACGACCTGCCGCTCGAGACGCTGGCCGATCGCGGGTTCGGCGTCTTCCTGACCACCGGCGCCCAACCATGATGGCACTGCCACGCGTTCGGTCTCGCAGGATCGGCGCGCTGCTGGTCGCGTTGGCGACCGGCCTGGGCGCCGCCGTCGCGGCCCCTGGCGCGATGTCCGCCACGCAGGCCGACGACGCGCAAGGCGAGGCCCCTCGTCGACCGCGGGGGTCGTTGCTGGCGCAGGCCGGACCGATGTGGGCGACGCTGACCCCCGCGCAGAAGGACCTGCTCGCGCCATTCGAGGCACAATGGAATGCATGGAGCACCGTCGAGAAGCGCGCCTGGGTCGTCGTGGCCAAGCGCTATTCGACGCTGTCGCAGGCCAAGCAGGACGCGCTGCGCGAGCGCATTCGAGACTGGGCCGTCCTGACGCCCGAACAGCGCAGAATGGCTCGGCTGAACTATCGGATCGCGCGTACGCTGCCGAAGGAAGCGCGGGACGAGGAAGTGCGGCGCTACCAGGCGCTGCCGCCCGAGGAGCGCGACGCGCTGCAGACCAGCAGCACCAGCAACACCGCCGCGCGCCACGCGGGATCGCGCACCGGCCTGGCCAAGCAGGCGTCGCAGCCGATGCCGGGACTGGGCGTGCCGCGGACGACCTCTCATTGACGACGATCGATCGAGCATGACCGAGAACAAACCGAACGCCGATCCCTGGCGACGATTCATGAGCCTGACCTACGAAGGGGTGATCCTGTTCGGCGTGGTCTTCTTCTTCGGTTACGCGTTCTCGGCACTGACCCAGCTCAAGGGGGAGCCCGGCCCGCTGCTGTGGCTGTTCGATGCGTACCTGTACGGCGTGCTCGGCGCGTATTTCACTTATTTCTGGAGCAACGGGCGCCGCACGCTGCCGATGAAGACGATGTCGGTCGAGCTGCTGGGGCCGGCGGACGCACCGGTGACGCCGATGCGCGCCTGGTGCCGCTATACGGTCGCCATCGCCGGCCTGTGCTTGGCGCTAGCCGCGACCCGCTATGTCAGCGGATGGTTCTTTCCGCTGGTGATCGTGCCCTGGCTGACGACGCTGGTCGATCCGCGGCGACGCGCGCTGTACGACATCGTGTGCGGCACGCGGCTCGTCTATTCGCCGATCGCGCGACGTCCCCGAGCCGCATCGCGCGTCGCCGGGGCCTGAACGTCTCCATGAGGTCCGGGCGTCGACGGCGCCCCACGGGGCCCGACAGGGCCCGCGCCTCGACCCGCCGTCACGCCGACGGCTCGTCCTCTTTGCGCACGCAATCGACGTAGTAGCGGTCGCCGGCCGAGTGGGCCTCGACGACCAGCCCGTGGACGTCGGTGTAGAAGCCCGGAAACCGGCGGTTGAACGATCGCGCGAACTTCAGGTAGTCGACGATCGGGCGATTGAAGCGTTCGCCCGGAATGAGCAGCGGAATGCCCGGGGGGTAAGGCGTGACGAGCATCGCGGTGATCCGCCCTTCGAGCTCGTCGATCGGCACGCGGTCGACGCGGCGGTGCGCGAGCCGCTCATAAGCGTCCGACGGCTTCATCGCCGGGATCATGTCCGACAGATACATCACCGTCGTCACCCGCGCGACATCGTTGCGCCGGTAGTCCTCGTGGATCTGCTGCGCCAGGTCGCGCAGGCCGACGCGCTCGTACTGCGGATGCGCCTGCACGAACTCGGGCATCACGCGCCACAACGGCTGGTTCGAGTCGTAGTCGGCCTTGAACTGCTGCAACTCGGTCACCAGCGTGTTCCACCGGCCCTTGGTGATGCCGATCGTGAACATCACGAAGAACGAATACAGGCCGGTCTTCTCGACGATGACGCCGTGCTCGGACAGGTACTTGGTGACGAGTTGGGCCGGGATGCCCCATTCGGCGAACTTGCCGTCGATGTTCAGCCCCGGGGTAATGATCGTGGCCTTGATCGGGTCGAGCATGTTGAAGCCGTCGGCCAGCTCGCCGAAGCCGTGCCATGCGTCGTTCGAGCGCAGGAACCAGTCCCCGCGCGAACGCGTGCCCTGGCCGAAGGCGGTCGGCCCCCAGACCTCGAACCACCACGAATCGCCGTACTCGGCGTCGACCTTGCGCATCGCGCGGCGAAAGTCGATCGCCTCGCTGATCGACTCCTCGACCAGCGCCGTGCCGCCCGGCGGCTCCATCATCGCCGCCGCCACGTCGCACGACGCGATGATCGCGTACTGCGGGCTCGTCGACGTGTGCATCAGGAACGCCTCGTTGAAGCTCGGGATGTCCAGCTTCACGGTCTCGGAGTTCTGCACGAGGATCTGCGACGCCTGCGACAGGCCCGCCAGCAGCTTGTGCGTCGACTGCGTGGAAAAGACCATCGACGACTTGCTGCGCGGACGGTTCGGACCGATCGCGTGCATCTCGTGATAGAACGGATGGAACGTGGCGTGCGGCAGCCAGGCTTCGTCGAAGTGCAGCACGTCGACATAGTCGCCGATCGTCTTCTTGATCGTCTCGACGTTGTAGACGACGCCGTCATAAGTGGATTGCGTGATCGTCATCACACGTGGCCGCACGCGCTTGTCCTTGACCAGCGGATTGGCTTCGATCTTGCGCTGGATGCTAGCCGGATCGAATTCGTCGAGCGGAATCGGCCCGATGATGCCCAGGTGGTTGCGCGTCGGCTGCAGGAACACCGGCACCGTGCCGGTCATCATCAACGCGTGCAGGATCGACTTATGGCAGTTGCGGTCGACCAGCACGACGTCGTCGTTGGCCACCGCGCTGTGCCAGACGATCTTGTTGGACGTCGACGTGCCGTTGGTGACGAAGAACAGGTGATCGGCGTTGAAGATCCGCGCGGCATTGCGCTCGGAAGCGGCGACCGGCCCCGTGTGGTCGAGCAGTTGCCCCAGTTCGTCGACCGCGTTGCAGACGTCGGCGCGCAGCATGTTCTCGCCGAAGAACTGGTGGAACATCTGTCCGACCGGCGACTTGAGGAACGCGACGCCGCCGGAGTGGCCGGGGCAGTGCCACGAGTACGACCCGTCGTTCGCATAGTTCACCAGCGCCTTGAAGAACGGCGGCGACAGCGAACTCATGTAGTTGTTGGCTTCGCGGATGATGTAGCGGGCCACGAAGTCGGGCGTGTCCTCGAACATGTGGATGAAGCCGTGCAGCTCGCGCAGCACCTCGTTCGGGATGTGCTGCGACGTGCGCGTCTCGCCGAACAGGAAGATCGGCACGTCGGCGTTGCGGCGCCGCGTCTCGCTGATGAACTTGCGCAGGTCCTTCAGCGCGACCGACTCGGGCCCTTCCTCGGTGATCTCCTCGTCGTCGATCGACACGATGAACGCCGACGCGCGCGCCGCCTGGTTGGCGATCATCGACGAGTCGTAATAAGTGAACCCGCCCACGACCTCGACGCCCTGATCCTCGATGGCCTTGGCCAACGCCCGGATGCCCAGGCCGCTGGCGGAATCCGACCGCCAGTCTTCGTCGATGATGATGATCGGGAAACGGAACTTCATGGCGGATCCACCCCGGTGGCGCGTCGATAAAGGCGCAAGTAGAACACAAAAGCCCGATCGTGCGTATGACGATCGGGCCCCGTTGAAGATCGTTCCCGCCTGCCCGCGCGACGCGGGTCGGACACCCTTCGGCGGCCCCCGATGCCGTGCCCGCGGAGGCCGTGCCGACCGGTGCGTGGAAGCACCAGCCGGCACGGATCAGGCCGTCAGCGAACGGTCAGTCAGTGGACGACGCGTTCGAACGTGAACTTGCCGTCGCGGTAATCGACCGGGATCACGTCCTTCGGTCCGAACCGGCCTTCGAGCACCAGCTTCGACAGCGGATTCTCGATCATCTGCTGGATCGCCCGCTTCAGCGGCCGCGCGCCGTAGACCGGATCGAAACCCACTTTCGACAGCTCGGCCAGCGCCGCGTCGCTGACGGTCAGCACCATGTCCTGGGCCGCAAGCCGCTTCTCGAGGTTGCGAAGCTGGATCTTGGCGATCGCCGCGATGTTCTTGCTGTCCAGGCCATGGAACACGACGATCTCGTCGATCCGGTTGATGAACTCGGGCCGGAACGCCTGCTTGACTTCGCCCATCACCGCTTCCTTGATCAGGCCGGGGTCGTTGGTCTTCGGATCCGACGACAAGCGCTGGATCTCGTGGCTGCCGATGTTCGACGTCATCACGATCACCGTGTTCTTGAAGTCCACGGTGCGGCCCTGGCCATCGGTCATCCGGCCATCGTCGAGCACCTGCAGCAGCACGTTGAACACGTCCGGGTGAGCCTTCTCGACCTCGTCGAGCAGGATCACGCTGTATGGCTTGCGACGCACGGCCTCGGTCAGGTAACCGCCCTCTTCATAACCGACGTAGCCGGGAGGCGCGCCGATCAGCCGGGCCACCGAGTGCTTCTCCATGAACTCGCTCATGTCGATGCGGATCAGGTGATCCTCGGCGTCGAACAGGAACGCGGCCAGCGCCTTGCACAGCTCGGTCTTGCCGACGCCGGTCGGGCCGAGGAACAGGAACGAGCCATACGGCCGGTTCGGATCCGACAGGCCGGCCCGCGAACGGCGGATCGCGTCGGCGACGAGCCCCACGGCCTCGTCCTGGCCGACCACGCGCTCGTGCAGCTTGGCCTCCATCGTCAGCAGCTTCTCGCGCTCGCCCTGCATCATCCGGCTGACCGGGATGCCGGTGGCGCGCGAGACGACCTCGGCGATCTCCTCGGCGCCGACCTGCGTGCGCAGCAGCTTGGGCTGGCCGGGGTGGCCTTCCATCCCCGCCTCGGCCTCGGCGGCCGACTTCAGGCGTCCTTCGAGCTCGGGCAGCTTGCCGTACTGGATCTCGGCCAGCTTCTCGTACTCGCCCCGGCGCTGCAGCTCGGCCATCTGCGCGCGCAGCTTGTCGATCTCGGCCTTGATCTGCGCCGAGCCCTGCACCAGCGCCTTCTCGGCGCGCAGGATCTCGTCCAGGTCGGCGTATTCCTTCTCGAGCTTCTTGATCTCCTGCTCGATCAGTTCGAGCCGCTTGCGCGAGCCTTCATCGGTTTCCTTCTTGATCGCCTCACGCTCGATCTTCAACTGGATCAGGCGACGGTCGAGCCGGTCCATCGCCTCGGGCTTCGAGTCGATCTCCATCTTGATCCGCGCGGCCGCTTCGTCGATCAGGTCGATCGCCTTGTCCGGCAGGAAGCGGTCGGTGATGTAGCGGTTCGACAGTTCGGCCGCGGCGACGATCGCCGGGTCGGTGATCTCGACGCCGTGGTGCAGCTCGTAGCGCTCCTGCAGGCCGCGCAGGATCGCGATCGTGGCCTCGACCGTCGGCTCGCCGACCAGCACCTTCTGGAAGCGACGCTCCAGCGCGGCATCCTTCTCGATGTACTTGCGGTATTCGTCGAGCGTGGTCGCGCCGACGCAGTGCAGCTCGCCGCGCGCCAGCGCCGGCTTGAGCATGTTGCCGGCGTCGATCGCGCCTTCGGCCTTGCCGGCGCCGACCATCGTGTGCAATTCGTCGATGAACACGATCGTGCGGCCCGCGTCCTGGGCGATCTCCTTGAGCACGGACTTCAGCCGTTCCTCGAACTCGCCGCGGTACTTGGCGCCGGCCAGCAGCGACGCCATGTCGAGCACCAGCACGCGCTTGTCCTTCAGCGTCTCGGGAACCTCGCCGTTGACGATCCGCTGCGCCAGGCCCTCGACGATCGCCGTCTTGCCGACGCCGGGCTCGCCGATCAGCACCGGGTTGTTCTTGGAGCGGCGCTGCAGGATCTGGATCGTGCGACGGATCTCGTCGTCACGTCCGATGACCGGGTCGAGCTTGCCCTGGCGCGCGCGCTCGGTCAGGTCCAGCGTGTATTTCTTCAGCGCCTCGCGCTGGCCTTCGGCCGATGCGTCGTCGACGGTCTGGCCGCCGCGCACCGCGTCGATCGCCGCTTCGAGCGACTTGCGGTTCAGGCCCGCGTCGCGCGCGATCTGGCCGGCCTCGCCGCCGGCCTTGGGCTCGGTCAGCGCCAGCAGGAACATCTCGGTCGCGATGAACTGGTCGCCGCGCTTGGTCGCTTCCTTGTCGGTCAGGTTCAGCAGGTTGCCCAGGTCGCGGCTGACCTGGATCTCGCCGCCGGTGCCGGATACCTGCGGCAGGCGCTTCAGGGCCGTGTCCAGCGCCGTCTTGAGCGCCGGCACGCGCACGCCGGCGCGCTCGAGCAACGCTCGGCCCGAGCCGTCGGGCTGACCGACGACCGCGGACAACAGGTGCAGCGGTTCGATGTACGGATTGTCATTGGCCACGGCCAGGCTTTGCGCAT
>JAKPAM010000217.1 GCA_029779435.1 Pseudomonadota bacterium
CGGCTGGTGGCGCGCGCCGGCGAGCCGGTGATCCGCCAGGCGGTGCTGACCGCGATGCGCATCCTCGGCCGGCAATTCGTCATGGGACGCGATATCGACGAAGCGCTCGAACGCGCACGCAGCGCCGAGAAATCCGGCTACCGTCATTCCTACGACATGCTCGGCGAATCGGCACGCAGCAGCGCCGACGCACTGCGCTATTTCGAATCGTACAGCACGGCGATCGCCGCCATCGGCCGCGCAGCCGACGGACGTTCGATCTTCGCGGCGCCGTCGATTTCGATCAAACTCTCGGCGCTGCACCCGCGTTACGAAGCAGCACAGGAAGCGCGCGTGCGCCACGAATTACTGCCGGCCGTCAAAGCGCTGGCACTGCGCGCCAAGGCGCGCAATATCGGCTTCACCATCGACGCCGAAGAGGCTGATCGCCTCGAACTGTCGCTCGACCTGATCGAAGCGCTGGCCACCGCCCCGGAGCTGGCCGGCTGGAACGGTCTCGGACTGGCGGTGCAGGCGTATCAGAAGCGTGCCCTGCCGACGCTCGACTGGCTGGCCGATCTGGCGCGGCGCAGCAAGCGGCGGCTGATGGTGCGTCTGTGCAAAGGCGCTTATTGGGACGCCGAAATCAAGACGACGCAGGAACGCGGACTGCGCGATTACCCGGTGTTCACGCGCAAGGTGAATAGCGACGTCTCGTACATCGCCTGCGCCCGCCGGCTGTTCGCCGACCCGATGGCGTTCTATCCCGCCTTCGCCACGCACAATGCGCACACGTTGGCCGCGATTGCCGAAATCGCCATCAGTGCCGGCGGTCAGGACGAATGGGAATACCAGCGTCTGCACGGCATGGGCGAGGAACTGTACAGCCAGATCGTCGATGGCGGCCAATGGGACCGCGCTTGCCGCGTCTATGCCCCGGTCGGCAGCCACGAGGACCTGCTCGCCTATCTGGTGCGCCGGCTGCTCGAAAACGGCGCCAACTCGTCGTTCGTCAACCGCATCGCCGATGCCGACCTGCCGATCGCCGCCTTGATCGCCGACCCGGTGGCGAAAGCGGCGCAGCAGCACAGCAAACGGCAGCCGCGCATTCCGCTGCCACGCGATCTTTTCGGCGCCACGCGCATCAACAGTGAGGGACTCGACATGAGTGACGAAGCGACGCTCGCCGAATTGCGCAGCGCGATCGACAACAGCCGCAAGCTCAGCTATCTGGCCGCACCGCTGATCGGCGGCCGGCGGCAGAGCGGCGTCGAACGGCCGGTACGCGCGCCGGCCGACCATCGCGACATCGTCGGCCGGGTGATCGACGCCAGCGACGAGCACATCGACCGGGCGTTCGCCGCCGCGCAAGCCGCCTTCCCGGCCTGGCAGGCGACGCCGGCGGAAAAGCGTGCCGCGGCGCTCGAAGATGCCGCCGACCGTCTGCAGGGCCGGCTGCCGGAACTGCTGGCGCTGATCGTCCGTGAAGGCGGCCGCACTCAGGCCGATGCGCTGTCGGAAGTCCGCGAAGCGATCGACTTCTGCCGCTATTACGCCAGCGAGGCGCGCGAAAAAATGGCGACGCCGCTGCGTCTGCCCGGCCCGACCGGCGAGCACAACCGCCTGTCGCTGCACGGCCGCGGCGTTTTCGTCTGCATCAGTCCGTGGAATTTTCCGCTGGCCATTTTCGTCGGCCAGATCGCCGCCGCGCTCGCCGCCGGCAACTGCGTCGTCGCCAAACCGGCCGAACAGACGCCGCTGGTCGCCGCACTGGCCGTCGAACTGCTGCACGCCGGCGGCATCCCGGTCGACGCGCTGGCCTTGCTGCCCGGCGACGGGCGGGTGGGCGCGGCGCTGGTCGGCGCCCGCCAGTGCGCCGGCGTCGCCTTCACCGGCTCGACCGAAGTCGCCCGCCTGATCGCGCGCGCGCTCACCGAAAAGGACGGCCCGCTGGTGCCGCTGATCGCCGAGACCGGCGGCCAGAACGCGCTGATTGCCGATTCGTCGGCGCTGCCGGAGCAGGTGGTCCGCGATGCGCTGACTTCGGCGTTCAACTCGGCCGGACAACGCTGTTCGGCGCTGCGCGTGCTCTTCGTGCAGGCCGACATCGCCGACCGGGTCATCGAACTGCTCGCCGGCGCGATGCAGGAACTGCGCATCGGCAACCCGATCGACATTGCCACCGACGTCGGGCCGGTGATCGACGAGGCGGCGCGGCAGACGCTCGAAAAACACGCCCGCTGGCTGGACAGCTTCGCGCATCCGATCCACATCTGCGTCGCAGAAGCCGAGGACAGCCGGCACGCGACCTTCTTCGCGCCGCGCGCCTACGAAATCGACCATCTGTCACGGCTCGAGCGCGAGGTGTTCGGACCGATCCTGCACGTCATCCGCTGGCGTGGTGATCAGCTCGACGCGGTTTGCCAGCAGATCGCCGATACCGGTTACGGACTGACGCTCGGCATCCACAGCCGCATCGACGAGACGATCGATCGCATCGTCGCCCGCCTACCGGTCGGCAACACCTACGTCAATCGCAATATCGTCGGCGCGGTGGTCGGCGTACAGCCGTTCGGCGGCGAAGGACTGTCCGGCACCGGCCCGAAAGCCGGCGGCCCGCATTATCTCTACCGCTTCGTCTGCGAGCGGACGCTGTCGATTGATACCACGGCTTCCGGCGGCAACGCCGGGCTGATGGCGCTCGATAGCGAGGATTGACCGGTTTGGTGCTGAACCGGTGAGTCGTTCCCCCGGCAAACCCTCGACCGCGCGCAGTGTGAGGAAGTTTGCGAGTCGCAGCGCGACGTTGGGGTTTGCACCTAATAATTGCCGGCAGCGGCACCGCCAGCCGGCAGGGAGGAGAAAAAATGGGCCTGGCCCTGCAACAACTGATCAACGGCCTGACTCTCGGCGCCGTCTATGGCCTGATCGCCATCGGCTACACCATGGTCTACGGCATCATCGGCATGATCAACTTCGCGCATGGCGACATCTACATGGTCAGCGCGTTCATCGCCGTCACCTCGTTCACCGCGCTGGCGATGTTCGGCATCACGTCGGTGC
>JAKPAM010000224.1 GCA_029779435.1 Pseudomonadota bacterium
ATCCGCGAAATCGGCATCCAGGCCAACGGCCGGCTGTTCCGCCTGGGCGACATCGCGCACGTCAGCCGCGGTTTCGCCGATCCGCCGTCGCCGCGCATGCACGTGCGCGGGCAGGAGGCGGTCGGCATCGCCATCGCGATGAACAAGGGCGCCGACGTCATCGGTCTCGGTCAGCGGCTGCAGGCCGCGCGCGAACGTTTGCAGCGGCAATTGCCGCTCGGCATCGACGTGCATGTCGTCGCCGACCAGCCGCTGGTCGTCAGCCAGTCGATCGAATTGTTCGTCTCCTCGCTCGGCGAAGCGGTACTCATCGTGCTGGCGGTGTCCTTTCTCAGCCTCGGCATGCGTACCGGGGCGGTGGTCGCGCTGTCGATCCCGCTGGTGTTGGCGGTAACTTTTCTGCTGATGGCCGTTTTCGGCATCGATCTGCAGCGCATTTCGCTCGGCGCGCTGGTTATCGCCCTCGGGCTGCTGGTCGACGACGCGATCATCGCCGTCGAGATGATGGTCGTCAAAATGGAGCAGGGGTGGGATCGTTTCCGCGCGGCAACCTTCGCCTATACCTCGACCGCGTTTCCGATGCTCACCGGCACCCTGATCACGGCGGTCGGCTTCATGCCGGTCGGTCTGGCGCGCTCGGGTGCCGGGGAATACACTTTTTCGATCTTCGCCGTGGTCAGCATCGCGCTGCTCGTCTCGTGGGTCGTCGCCGTGGTGTTCACGCCGTATCTCGGCTTTCTGGTGCTCAATCCGCAACGGCTGGCCGACAAATCCCGCCAGCATGGCGACGACATTTACAGCACGCCGTTCTACCGACGCGTGCAGGCGACGATCGCCTGGTGCCTGTACCGTCGCTGGCTGGTGATCGTCGCCACGCTACTCGCCTTCGCCGCTTCGCTGGTCGCGCTGAATCAGGGTGTGCAGAAGCAGTTCTTCCCGGCGTCGAGCCGGCCGGAACTGCTGGTCGATCTGTGGCTGCCGAACGGCGCGTCGCTGCAGGCGACCACGGCGCAGGCGCGCCGCGTCGAA
>JAKPAM010000257.1 GCA_029779435.1 Pseudomonadota bacterium
CGTCATGTGCCAGCGTAAACCGCACTCTCAGCACCTGGCCGACGGCGTCGCGCGCCAACACCGCACCGAGATCCGCCAGACGGCCGTCAATCGCCGGGACATCGCACGCAAAACCGAGCGCCCGCGCCGAACGTCGCAGCCGCTCCAGATGCAGCGGCAGCAAGTCGATCCTTCCCTGCTCGAAGCGCATGGTTTCGATCAGTTGGAAACCGGGATTGAAGCCGGTCACGAACTTCGCCTTGAGCAGGCACTCGGCATACTCGCGCCCGGCGTCGGCGTCGATCACGATGCCGCTGCCCACTCCCAGGCGCGCCCCGCCGTCCGGCCGGACGGTCAGCGTGCGGATCGCCACGTTGAAGCGGCAATCGCCGCCCGGCGCGAGCCATCCCAGGGCGCCGGTGTAAAGTCCGCGCGGCGCCTCCTCCAACTCCGCGATGCGCTGCGTCGCGCGGATCTTTGGCGCGCCGGTGATCGACCCGCACGGAAACAATGCGCGAAACACGTCGAACAGCGGCACCTCCGGAAGCTCCGCCGACACGGTCGATACCATCTGCCACAGGGTCGGATACGGCTCGACGTCGAACAGCGCGTCGACGCGTACCCGCCTCGGCTCGGCCAGCCTGCCCAGGTCGTTGCGCAGCAGATCGACGATCATCAGGTTCTCGGCGCGCTCCTTGGCCGACGCCAGCAGGGCCGCGCGCCGCGCGGCGTCCTCCGCCGGTGTCGCCCCGCGCGGTGCCGTGCCCTTCATCGGCCGCGTCGTGACGCGCGTGCCGGTCCGCTCGAAAAACAGTTCGGGCGAAAAGGAGAGGATCGACCGGTCCGGCGTCAGCAGGCATCCGCCGTAGCGCACCGGCTGGCGTTCCCGCAGCCGGGCATAGAGTGCCAGGGGATGGCCGTATGCCGTGAAATCGATCGGAAACGTCAGGTTGACCTGGTAGCAATCGCCGTCCGTGATCCACCGGCGTATCCGCTCGACCTTTGCGCGGTAGGCGGCGGCGTCGAGCGAGGGAACGACGTCGGCAATGCCGGCCACGCGCTGCCATTCGGGTAACGCGGCAACACGTTCCT
>JAKPAM010000260.1 GCA_029779435.1 Pseudomonadota bacterium
TGACCAACCTGGAACTGATCCTTCAATGGGACATGGTCGCGATCATGCCCCGGTCAGCCGCGCGGCGGTTCGAAGCGCTGGGGCTGGTCAAGACGCTGGCGTTCGACAACTTCACGACGGCCACCACCATCGGCTACACGGTGCGGGCCGACCGGGAGCAAAGCGCCACCGTACAGAACTTCATCCGCGTGCTGCACGACCCGTCGACTCACTCCGACTGAACGCCACCCTCGGCGACGGGTATTCCAGGCGCTTATAACGGGCGTCCTCGAATTCATTATCCAGCGACCGCGCGCATCCCTACAGTCGGTCTCCGGATGGACACGGAACGGGTCCGTCCTGACCGGAGGAGACACGGGTGCGGCAGATCGATGTGCAAAGGATGGTGGACGAAGCGCCGTTCACGCGTTTCCATTGGGCGGTGGTCGTCTGGTGCGCGTTGGCGATCGTGTTCGATGGGTATGACCTGGCCGTGGTCGGCATCGCGCTGCCGTCGATCATGAAGGAGATGGGGATCGACGCCACGCAGGACGGCTTCATGGCGAGTTCGGCGCTGTTCGGCATGATGTTCGGGAACGTGGTTTTCGGCGGCCTGTCGGACCGCTTCGGCCGCCGTTTCGTGCTGTGCCTGTGCATCGCCGTCTTCAGCCTGTTCACGGCGGCGGCGGGCCTGGCCAAGGATCCGTGGACGTTCAGCGCGATGCGCTTCATCGCGGGCCTGGGCATCGGCGGCGTCATGCCCAACGTGATCGCGCAGATGACCGACTATGCGCCGCAGCGCATGCGCAGCACGCTGGTGACGCTGACGTTCAGCGGCTATTCGTTAGGCGGCATGCTGGCCGCCCTGCTGGGCAAGGGGTTGATCGAATCGTACGGCTGGCAGACGGTGTTCGTCGCGGCCGCGGCGCCCGTCGTGCTGTTGCCGCTGATCTGGAAGCAGATGCCGGAGTCGCTCGGCTACTTGCTGGCGTCCGGCCGCATCGATCAGTTGCAGCAGGTGCTCGGGCGTTTGGCGCCCGGATTCGTTCCGCAACCGGGCGACCGATACCTGCTCGCGAGCGCGCCGGGCTCGGCGTCGACCGGCCAGGGCAATGCCTTCCGGCAACTGTTCTCCGACGGCCGCGGCTTCAGCACGCTGATGTTCTGGCTCACGTGCTTCATGGCGCTGTTCATGGTCTACGCGTTGAACTCGTGGTTGACCAAGCTGATGGCGCAGGCCGGCTACAGCCTGGGGTCGGCGTTGACGTTCGTGCTGGTGCTCAACGTCGGCGCCACCGTGGGGGCGGTGTCCGGCGGGTGGCTCGCCGACCGGATGCCGATCAAGCGTGTGACGCTGCTGATGTTCGTGATCGCCGCCGTCGCGATCACGTTGATGGGCAACAGGCTGCCGACCGGCGCGCTGTACGTCGTGGTGGCGATCGCCGGTGCCTGCACGATCGGCACGCAGACGATGACCTGCGCTTATTGCAGCCAGTTCTACCCCGTCACGGCGCGTGCCACCGGTGTGGGCCTGATGCTCGGCGTCGGACGCCTGGGCGCGATCCTCGCGCCGATCGTGATCGGCATGATCGTCAGCCTGGAGATGCCGTTGCAAAGCAACTTCATCGCGATCGCGATACCGGCCGTCGTCGCCGCCCTATCGATCTCGCTGGTGCAGCACGCGCGCTCGGATTCGATGCGCGGCCGGGCGGCTGGCAGTGGCGATGGCGCCGCGCGCGACGTGCTCGCGCATTGAGAACGCATGAACGGCCGGCCCGGATCAACGGCGGGCCATCGAACAAGTGGGAGCATTCATGGAGTCGACGATGACGAGGCAGGCGCGTTTTCCATTACCCGACGGTTTGCGGACGCTGCGCAACTATGTGGATGGCCGATTCGTCGAGACCGGCAGAATCTTCGATGACGTCAGCCCGCTCGATGGCTGTGTGATCGGCCAGGTCCACGAGGCCGATGCGGCCCTCGTGGATCACGCGGTGAAGGCCGCACGCAAGGCGCTTGGCGGTCCCTGGGGCGCGATGAGCGTCCAGGAGCGCGCGCAGCGGCTCCACGCGGTGGCCGACGTGATCGAGCGCCGTTTCGACGCCTTCGTCGCCGCCGAAGTCGCCGACACCGGCCGTCCGATGGCGCAGGCGCGCACGCTCGACGTCTATCGCGGCATGGCCAATCTGCGCACGTTCGCCGATCTGGGCAAGGTCGCCCATGGCGACTACTTCGAGACGCGGCTGGCGAATGGACAGGATCTGATGAACTACACGGTGCGCAAGCCGCTCGGCGTGATCGCCAGCATCTGCCCGTGGAACCTGCCGCTGCTGTCGATGACGTGGAAGGCCGGCCCCGCGCTGGCCTGCGGCAACACGATGGTCGTCAAGCCGTCCGAGGAGACGCCCGCGTCCGCGACCTTGCTGGCCGAGGCGTTCGACGAGGCCGGGATTCCGCCCGGCGTATTCAATCTGGTGCACGGTTTCGGGCCCGGTTCGGCCGGCGAAGCGATGACCCGGCATCCGGGCGTCGACGCGGTGACCTTCACCGGCGAATCGCGCACGGGCTCGACGATCATGAAGGCCGTGGCCGACGGCGTGAAGGACATCTCGTTCGAGCTGGGCGGCAAGAACGCCGCCGTGGTGTTCGCCGATTGCGACTTCGACGCGGCGGTGCAAGGCATCGTGACGTCGAGCTTCACCAACGCGGGCCAGGTGTGCCTGTGCTCCGAACGCGTGTATGTCGAGCGTCCGATCTTCGATCGGTTCGTCGCCGCGCTGAAGGCGCGCACCGAGGCGCTGAGGATCGGCTGGCCCGACGACGACGGCGTGTTCATGGGCTCGCTGATCTCGCATCAGCACCGCGACAAGGTCCTCTCCTACTACCGGCTCGCCGAGCAGGAAGGCGCGACCGTGGTCACCGGCGGCGGCGTGCCTCGGTTCGGCGATACGCGCGATGAAGGCGCCTTCGTGCAGCCGACGATCTGGACGGGGCTGCCCGACACCGCGCGCTGCCTGCGCGAGGAAGTGTTCGGGCCGGTCTGCCACGTCAGCCCGTTCGATACCGAGGCCGAGGTGATCGCCCGCGTCAACGGCACCGCTTATGGCCTGGCCGGCTGCGTATGGACCACGAACCTGGCGCGCGCGCACCGGGTGTCGCGCCAGTTCCACGCGGGCATCGTCTGGGTCAATACCTGGTTTTCGCGCGATCTGCGCACGCCGTTCGGCGGATCGCGGCTGTCGGGCATCGGCCGCGAAGGCGGACGCTATTCGCTGGACTTCTATTCCGAGACCACGAACATCTGCGTGGCCTTGTGAACGGATCGTCATGACAAGGAAGGGACTCGTGGAACAACGACTGAAGGCCATGGCCGACCGGCTCTGGCAGGCCGAGCACACGGATCGACCGATCGCGCCGCTGCGCGACGAGATCGCCGCGCTGGACATGGACCCGATCGCGGCAGCCTATGCCGTGCAGCGGTACAACACCGAGCGCCGCCTGGCGCTCGGACATCGCCTGGTCGGCCGCAAGATCGGCCTGACGTCGACGGCCGTGCAAAGGCAGCTCGGCGTCGAGTCGCCGGATTTCGGCGCGCTGTTCGCGCAGATGGCGGTCGGCGACGGCGAAGAGATCGCATGGAGCCGGTTGCAACAGCCGAAGGTCGAGGCCGAGATCGCGCTCGTGCTCGAACGCGACCTGCCGCACGAATGCGCGACCGTGGCCGATGTCATCAGCGCCACCGCTTATGCGGTGGCCGCCATCGAGGTCGTCGGCAGCCGCATCGCCGACTGGAACATCCGCCTCGTCGACACGGTGGCGGACAACGCGTCGTCGTCGCTGTTCGTGCTCGGCACGCGGCCCGTGGCGCTTCGCGAGCTGGACCTGGCGGGCTGCGGCATGCGGATGGACCGGCGCGGCGAAGCGGTGTCGGTCGGCGTGGGCGCCGCCTGCCTGGGCAACCCCCTCAACGCTGCCGCATGGCTGGCCGGGACGATGGTCCGCATGGGGGCACCGCTGAAGGCCGGCGACGTCCTGATGACCGGGGCGCTCGGCCCCATGGCCGCCGTATCGCCCGGGGAGACCTACACCGCGAGGATCGAAGGACTGGGCTCGGTCAGCGCGGTCTTCGGCGTGGCGCAGCACTGAATGAATCGAATGCGTGGACTAAATGCGTGCACTGAATGCGCGCACTGAAGCGAAGGAGATTATTGATGACCCCTACCGAGCAACGCATTCCGGTCGCCATCATCGGCTCGGGCAACATCGGCACCGACCTGATGATCAAGGTGATGCGCCATGGAAGGCGCCTGTCGATGGCCGCGATGGTCGGCATCGACGCCGCGTCCGAAGGTCTGGCGCGCGCCGCGCGGCTGGGCGTGGCGACGACCGCCGAAGGCATCGACGGTCTGGTCGGGCTGCCGGGCTTCGACGACATCGGCATCGTGTTCGATGCGACCAGTGCCGGCGCGCATGCGAGGCATGACGCGATCCTGCGACAGCACGGTAAGCGCGTCGTCGACCTGACGCCGGCCGCCATCGGCCCTTATGTCGTGCCGGTGGTGAACCTCGCCGAGCACCTGGATGCGCCGAACGTCAACATGGTGACTTGCGGCGGCCAGGCGACGATCCCGATGGTGCGTGCCGTCGCCAATGCCGCGCCGGTGCGCTACGCGGAGATCGTCGCGTCGATCGCGAGCCTGTCCGCGGGGCCCGGCACACGCGCCAACATCGACGAGTTCACCGAGACCACGTCCAAGGCGATCGAGCAGGTCGGCGGGGCCGGGCACGGCAAGGCGATCATCGTGCTCAACCCGGCCGAGCCGCCGCGGATCATGCGTGACACCGTGTACTGCCTGACCGACCTGTCGGCCGACGAAGCGGCGATCGCCGCGTCCGTTCGCGACATGGCCGAGCGCGTGCAGGCATACGTGCCCGGCTATCGCCTGAAGCAGGACGTGCAGTTCGAGCGCATCGACGGCGACCGCCGGATCAACGTGCCGGGCCTCGGCCTCACGCAGGGGTTGAAGGTCACGGTCCTGCTCGAGGTCGAGGGCGCCGCCCATTACCTGCCCGCCTACGCCGGCAATCTCGACATCATGACCAGCGCGGCGCTGGCCACCGCCGAGCAGATGGCGTCACGCCTGCTCGCGTCCGTCGGACCGTCCCGCGCCGCCGCCTGAAAGGAGCCCGTTACCATGTCCCCCGCTACTCCCGCGTTCGATCGCGGCAAGAAGATCTACGTCTCCGACGTCACGCTGCGCGACGGCATGCACGCGATAGGCCATCAGTATTCGCTGGCCGACGTGCGGCGCATCACCCGCGCGCTCGACGACGCGAAGGTCGACAGCATCGAGGTCGCGCACGGTGATGGCCTGCGCGGTTCGAGCTTCAACTATGGATTCGGCGCACATACCGACCTCGAATGGATCGAGGCCGTCGCTTCGGAAGTCACGCATGCCCGGGTCGCGACGCTGTTGCTGCCCGGTATCGGCACATTGCACGACCTGCGGGCCGCCCACGACGCCGGGGCGCGCGTGGTGCGCGTCGCCACGCATTGCACCGAGGCCGACATCGCCCGGCAGCACATCGAATACGCGCGCGGGCTCGGCATGGACACCGTCGGCTTCCTGATGATGAGCCACATGAACACGCCGAGCGGCCTCGCCGAACAAGCCAGGCTGATGGAGCGCTATGGCGCGCAGTGCATCTACGTGGTCGACTCCGGCGGCGCGATGAACATGATCGACATCGCCGAGCGTTTCGATGCGATCAAGCAGGTGCGCGACCCCGCGACGCAGACCGGCATCCACGCACACCACAACCTGAGCCTGGGCGTGGCCAACTCGATCGTCGCGCTGGAACATGGTTGCGACCGGGTCGACGCCAGCCTGACCGGCATGGGTGCCGGCGCCGGCAACGCGCCGCTGGAAGTGTTCATCGCCGCCGTCGATCGCCTGGGGTGGCACCACGGCTGCGATGTCCGCGGGCTCATCGACGCGGCCGAAGACATCGTTCGTCCGCTGCAACAGCGTCCGGTACGCGTCGACCGCGAGACGCTGGCGCTCGGTTATGCCGGTGTGTATTCCAGTTTCCTGCTGCACAGCGAGGACGCGGCCAGGCGCTACGGCCTGTCGGCGTTCGACATCCTGGTCGAACTGGGCCGCCGCAAGATGGTCGGCGGCCAGGAAGACATGATCGTCGACGTGGCGCTGGATCTGCTCGGGCAACGTGACGGTGGCACTAAGGCGGCCGCACGCAAGGAGGCGGCATGATCGCGAGTGACGCCGATTCCCGCGTGACTCCGCGCGACGACCGGATCGCGATGGTCGCACGGGCGCTGGACGAGGCCGCGCGCACGGCGCGCGAGATCGACCAGTTCGACGCGGGCAGCTTCACGCTGGCCGACGCTTATGGCATCCAGCGCGCGAGCATCGACCGCCGGCGCGCGCGCGGCGAGCGGATCATCGGGATCAAGCTCGGCTTCACGAGCCGGGCCAAGATGGTCCAGATGGGCGTCGACAGCCTGATCTGGGGATTGCTGACCGATCGCATGCTCGAAGAAGAAGCCGGCACGGTTCGCCTGGGGCGCTACATCCATCCCCGCGTGGAACCCGAAGTGTGCTTCGTCACCAAGCGGACGATCGATGGTCCGCTGACCGCGCTGGAGGCCGTCAGCCATCTGGACGCCGTCGCGCCGGCATTGGAGATCATCGACTCGCGCTACCGCGACTTCCGTTTCACTCTGGAGGACGTCGTCGCCGACAACTGCTCGTCGGCCGGCCTCGTGGTCGGTGCCTGGTCGCGCCGCTTCGAGGCGCTGGACAACGCCGGCGTGCGCATGCGGATCAACGGCCGCGACGCACAGGTGGGCTCGACCGCGGCGATCCTCGGCCAGCCGCTGCGCTCGGTCGTGCAGGCGTCACGCCTGTTGCACGAGGCCGGGATGAGCCTGCCCGCGGGCTCGTTGATCATGGCCGGCGCCGCGACGGCGGCCGAAGCGCTGGCGCCCGGCATGACGGTCGAGTGCCAGGTCGGCAGCGGCCCGACGTCGCTGGGCTCGGTGATGTTCGATGCCGAGGCGTGACACCCCGCGAACGAGCAGGACACGGTCGAAGGATCGGCCAAGGTTCCAGACAGGGTGACAACCAAGGGATCAACCAGGGGAGAACGCCTCATGCCCATCCAAGATACCGTGCAGGCCACCGTGGTGGCCGGCAAGGCCACGCCGCGCGGCCGATTCCCGCACATCAAGCGCGCCGGTGATTTCCTGTTCGTCTCGGGCACCAGCTCGCGGCGGCCCGACAACAGTTTCGAGGGCGTCGAAGTCGACTCGATGGGCGTCACGAAGCTGGACATCCGCGCGCAGACGCGCGCCGTGATCGAGAACCTGCGTGACATCCTGAAGAGCGAAGGCGGCGATCTGCCCGACCTGGTCGAGACGCAGGTGTTCCTGGTCAACATGAACGACTTCGGCGGCTACAACGAAGTGTGGGCCGAGTACTTCGACTACGACGGCCCGACGCGCACCACGGTGGCCGTGCATCAACTGCCTCATCCGCACCTGCTGATCGAGATCAAGGGTACCGCTTATTTTCCCCGGTCCGCCAAGGACTCGGCCTGAAGGAGACGAACCATGCAACTGAACTACGGCGCACCGCGAAACCTGATGGGATGGGTGCAGGCCAACCACGGCAGGCTCAAGCCGCCCGTCTGCAACGCGGCCCTCTTCCCCGATGGCGACTACATCATCAACATGGTCGGCGGCGGCAACACGCGTACCGATTTTCACGACAACCCGACCGAGGAGATCTTCTACCAGATCCGGGGGACGGCCTTTCTGAACATCTGGAATGACGGCAAGTTCGAACGCATCGATCTCGACGAGGGCGATATCTGGCTGATGCAGCCGCACCTGATCCATTCGCCTCAGCGCCCGGACCCGAATGGCCTGTGCCTGTTGATCGAGAAGCCGCGGCCGCGGGGCGCGCACGACGCGTTGCAGTGGTATTGCCCGAAGTGTGCGGGCCTCGTCTGGCGAGCCACCAAGCAACTCGAAAGCCTGGTCGACGACTTGCCGAAGGTCTACGAGATGTTTTACGCCACGACCGATGCCGAGCGCACCTGCAAGCAGTGCGGCACCGTGCATCCCGGGCGCGACTATGCCGCGTGGCACGCGATCCGGCAGGCTCACGCCTGAGCGACGAGGTGCCGATGATCGACATCCATTCGCATTTCCTGCCGGAGATTGGCCGGCACGAAGCGGCGGCGGCGGATCCCGCGCGCGCGCCCTGGCTGCGCGTCGACGCCGGGGGCGAGACCGGCCAGATCATGGTGGGCGACGAGCCGTTCCGGCCGGTATACCGGGCACTGTGGGATCCGGATTTCCGCATCACCGAGCTGGACGCCCAGGGTATCGCCATGCAGCTGGTGTGCGCGACGCCCGTCATGTTCGGCTACGCCTGGGAGCCCGCGCGCGCGGCCGACTGGGC
>JAKPAM010000268.1 GCA_029779435.1 Pseudomonadota bacterium
GGTTTGCGCCTTGCCTGGCACTGATTTCGGCAGATTTTCTTATTCAGCGAACTTCTGGAACACGACACTAGCGCTGCCGGTATTCGCGCGGGCTCTTGCCCGTCCAGCGCGCGAACGCATGGCGGAAGTTCGCGGCATCGCTGTAGCCCAGCCGGTTCGCGATTTCTTCGTTGGTCATCCGCGTGTTGCGCAGGTAGTCGATCGCGATCTGCAGGCGCACCTGGGCCAGCAGGTCGCGGTAGTTGGTGCCTTCGGCTTCGAGCCGGCGGCGCAGCGTGCGCGGGTGCATCGACAGCGCTGCGGCCATCGTCTCGATGCGTGGAAAGTGCCAGGGCATCGTGTCGACGAGCGTCTGCCGCACCGACGAGGCGACGCCCGCCGTGGCGGCCTGGTCGGACAGGAACTGGCGGCAGATCTCGCTGGCCGACCGGTGCGTGACCGCATCGGGCAGCCGGGGCTTGCGATCGAACCACGGCGCGCGGATCTCCAGCTCGTTGGCCGGCTGATCGAACGACACCGGGCAGCGGAACAGGCTGCGGTACGCCTCGTGGTGCGCGGGCTCCGCATAAGCCGCGCGCACGGCCGAGAACGCGAACGTCTCGCCGTACAGGTCCCGGAACAGCGTCATGTGCTCGGCGAACTTGAATTCGAGCGCGAAGCGGTACAGCCCGTCGGCGGGATCCGTCGACAGGATGCCGTCGTAGCGGAAGATTTCCACGCCTTCGGCGCGCACCCGCGTGTAATCGGCCAACGGCCCCATCGAACGATGGCACTTGTCGCCGAACGCCATCGCGTCGGCGAACGTCGGGCTGCTCAGCAGCGCGTAGCCGTACATGCCGAACGCGGTCAGGTGCATGCGCAGGCCCGCGCGCAGCGCGACGGTCGGATCCGGGCTCAGGTTCAGCGCGTTGCGGAAGATCGTGGCGATCTGGGCGTACGAGACGCGCGTGTCGGGCGCGGTCAGCGCGGCCTCGTCGAGGCTACTGCCCGCCAACGACTCGGCGGGCGGAATGCCGTCCTGCGCCAGCGTCTGGACGATGGCGGCGATCCTCTGGGTCGTATGGACGCGCGGAGCGAAATCGGGCGGCGGTCGATGCATGGGGATCCTGTCCTCGTGTCCCGGAACAGCGCGAGGACACGCATCGCAATGAGGTTATCCGATTGGAGCGCCGGGTGTGAATCCGGACCGTTCCGGATCGGCCCGCGGCATCCGGCCCGGCGCGTTTACCGTTTGTCTCGAATTCACCTGTCCAAGGCCAAAGCCAACCTTTTCGGTCATCATGGATTGCGAAAGCATTCCTGGCCCGCGGCATCGAACCATGGAGATGAACCGATGGATCTGAGCTTTACCCCAGAAGAGCTGGCTTTCCGCGATGAAGTGCGAGACTTCATCGCCGACAAGTACCCCCCGCGGCTCGCCGCCAAGGTACGCGAGAGCAAGCACCTGACCAAGGCCGACATGGAGGAGTGGCACGCCATCCTCAACGAGCGGGGATGGCTGGCCAGCCACTGGCCCACCGAGTATGGCGGCTCCGGCTGGAGCACGGTCGAGAAGTTCATCTTCGACAACGAGTGCGCGCTCGCGGCCACGCCGCGGATCGTGCCGTTCGGACTGAGCATGCTCGGCCCGGTACTGATCAAGTATGGCAACGAGGAGCAGAAGCGCTATTGGCTGCCGCGCATCCTGAACGGGGACGACTGGTGGGCGCAGGGCTATTCCGAGCCCGGCGCCGGCTCGGACCTGGCCGGCGTGAAGACGACCGCGCTGCGCGACGGCGACCACTACGTCGTCAACGGCCAGAAGACCTGGACGACGCTCGGCCACCACGCGAACATGATCTTCTGCCTGGTGCGCACGAATCCCGAGGCCAAGAAGCAGCAGGGGATCAGCTTCCTGCTGGTGGACATGAATTCGCCGGGCGTCGAGGTGCGGCCGATCATTACCCTCGACGGCGAGCACGAGGTCAACGAGGTGTTCTTCACCGACGTGCGCGTGCCGGTCGAGAACCTCGTCGGCGAGCAGGACAAGGGCTGGACCTATGCCAAGTACCTGCTGACTTATGAACGCACGAACATCGCCGGCGTCGGCTTCTCGGTAGCGTCGCTGGAGCGCCTGAAGCGTTTCGCGCGCAAGCAGCGCCGCAACGGGCGACCGCTCGACGAGGATCCGCTGTTCGCGGCGCGCATGGCGCGTGTCGAGATCGACCTGGAGAACATGAAGACGACGAACATGCGCGTGATCGCGGCCGTGGCGGGCGGCGGCGCGCCCGGTGCCGAGAGTTCGATGCTGAAGATCCGCGGCACGCAGATCCGCCAGGAGCTGAGCGCGTTGTACCGGCGCGCGATGGGGCCTTATGCGCTGCCGTTCATCGAGGAGGCGTTCGAGGAGGGTTACGAGGGCGAGCCGGTCGGTCCGGCCGAGGCGCAAGCAGCCGCGTCCCAGTACTTCAACTTCCGGAAGATGTCGATCTTCGGCGGTTCCAACGAGATCCAACGCAACATCATCTCCAAGATGATCCTGGGCCTGTGAGCGACGGCGGGAGACACTCATGAAATTCGAACATACCGAAGATCGCCGGATGCTGGCCGATTCGCTGGGCCGCTACCTGCGAGAGCAATACGGCTTCGAGGTGCGCGACCGGATCAGCAAATCGGACACCGGCTATAGCGTGCAGGCCTGGAACCAGATCGCCGAGATCGGCGCCATCGGGGCGCTGTTCTCCGAGGCGGACGGCGGTTTCGGCGGCAGCGGCTTCGACATCGCGGTCGTCTTCGAGCAGCTCGGCCGCGCGCTGGTCGTCGAGCCGGTGCTCGGCGCGCTGCTCGTCGGTCGCGCGATCGCCGAGGCCGGCAGCGATGCGCAGCGCGAGCGGATCGGCGATCTGATCGCCGGGACGGTCAAGGCCGCGTTCGCGCATGCCGAGCCGGCTTCCGGCTATGAACTGGCGCGCGTCGCCACGCGCGCCGAGCGCCAGGGCGCCGGCTGGGTCATCGACGGCGCCAAGGCCGTGGTCGCTCATGCGCAGGCGGCCGACCTGCTGCTGGTCAGCGCGCGCACCAGCGGGGCTGAAGACGACGAGGCCGGGATCTCGCTGTTCCTGGTGCCGGCCGACGCGAGCGGCGTGTCGATGCGGGGCTACCCGACGATCGACGGCGGCCGCGCGGCCGAGGTCGTGCTCGACAAGGTCGAGGTCGGCGCCGATGCGCTGCTCGGTGAGGCCGGCGCGGCGTTCGCGACGATCGAGCACGCGGTGGACGCGGGCCTCGTCGCGCTGTGCGCCGAGAGCCTGGGCGCGATGGATGCGGCCAAGGATGCGACGCTGGAATACCTGCGCACGCGCAAGCAGTTCGGCGTGCCGATCGGCAGCTTCCAGGCCTTGCAGCATCGGATGGCCGACATGCTGCTCGAGGTCGAGCAGGCGCGCTCGGCCGTCATCAACGCCGCCTCGGCGCTGGACGGCACGGACCGGGTCGCGCGCGAGCGCGCGCTGTCGGCGGGCAAGGTGACCGCTGATCGGGTCGGGACGCTGGTGGCTGAAGAGAGCATCCAGTTGCACGGCGGCATCGGCATGACCTGGGAGCTGCCGCTCGCGCACTATGCGAAGCGCCTGGTGATGATCGGTCACCAGCTCGGCGACGAGGATTTCCACCTCGCGCGCTTCATCGCGCTGGGTCGCGACCCGGCCGCCGCCGCGGCGGCCTGACCGGGGCACGCCGCGAAGGGGAAGGGCAGGCGGGCGGCGCGATCAGCCGCCGCGCAGCACTTCCCCGAACCGGGCGATGCTCTGCTGGATGATCTGCTGGCCGGCGGGGGACCAGCGGCCCATGTCGAAGAAGCCGTGGATCATGCCGGCGCCGCGGATGACGTCGGCCTTGCCGCCGGCGGCCTGCAGCGCCTTGCCATACGCTTCGCCCTCGTCGCGCAGCGGATCGAACTCGGCGGTCAAGATGACGGCCGGAGGCAGGCCGGCCAGGCTCTTGGCCTGCATCGGCGCCAGCCGCGGATCCTTGAAATCCTTCCACGTGCCGACGTAGTGGTTGAAGAACCACGCCATCGTCTTGTCCTCGAGGAAGTAGCCGGTGGCGTTCTCGGTCGTCGACGGGTAGCCGGCGTCGACGTGGTCGACGGCCGGATAGATCAGGAACTGCGCGGCGATCTTCTTCGGGTAGTCGCGCAACTGCTGCGACACGACGGCCGACATGTTGCCGCCGGCGCTGTCGCCGGCCACCGCGACGACGTCGTTCCCGCCCAGTTCGGCAGCATGGTCGAGCACCCACTTGGCCGCGGCGATGCAATCCTCGACGCCCGCCGGAAATGGGTGCTCGGGCGCGAGCCGGTACGCGGTCGCGATGACGACGGCCTTGGCGCCGCGGCAGATGTCGCGGCACATGTTGTCATGCGTGTCCAGGTCGCCGATCACGTAGCCGCCGCCGTGGAAGAAGGCCACGGTCGGGAACGGCCCTTCGCCTTCGGGACGGTAGATGCGCGCGGGCAACGGGCCGGCCGCACCCGGCACCGTCGTGTCCTGGACGCTGGCGACCGGAACCGTCTGCTCCGGCGTGCGGGTGCCGAACGTCAAGGCCAGGTAGCCGGCGCGGCCTTCGTCGGGCGTGCCCTCGTACGTGGGCTTGCGGCCCGAGGCGGCCATCATCTGCAGCATTCCGGCGAGGTGGGGATCCAGCGGCATGGGGTCTCCTGATCGTTGGGTTTCGAGTGGGCAGAGCTTACCTCACGCGGGCGAGACCACCTGCCGGCCGAACGGTATGGGATCGCGTACCGCCCGGGAATCGCGCTATGCTGAATGTTTGCGCCGCATTCCGCGCTCGCACCCGGGATCGATTCGTTCACAGGTTCTCAGACATGGCCAAGGTTTTCATCGACGGAGAAGCCGGCACGACCGGTCTGCAGATTCGCGACCGCCTGCACGGCATGGCTGGTGTCGAGGTCGTCAGCATCGCGTCCGAGCAGCGCAAGGATCCGGCCGCCAAGCGCGCGCTGATCGCCACCGTCGACCTGGTCGTGCTGTGCCTGCACGACGACGCCGCGCGCGAGACGGTGGCGCTGATCGATGGCCTGGGCGCCGAGGGTCTGCGCATGCCGAAGATCATCGACGCGTCGACCGCGCATCGGGTCGCGCCGGGCTGGGTGTTCGGGTTTCCCGAACTGACGCCAGGCCAGGCGGAAGCGGTCGCGGGCGCCGCGCGGGTCGCCAACCCGGGCTGCTATGCGACGGGCGCGATCGCATTGATCCGTCCGTTGATCGACGCTGGGCTGCTGCCTCCGGACCATCCGTTGGCTCTGCCGTCGGTCAGCGGTTATTCGGGCGGCGGTCGCACGATGATCGAGGCTTATGAATCGGGCCAGGCGCCGGCGTTCGAGCTCTACGCGCTGGGGCTGTCGCACAAGCACCTGCCCGAGATCATGCACAACACGGGGCTGACGCGGCGGCCGATCTTCGTTCCGTCGGTCGGCAACTTCCGCCAGGGCATGCTGGTGCAACTGCCGCTGCACCTGGACCTGCTGCCGTCGCGGCCGTCGGCGCGACAGCTTCACGACGCGCTGGCCGCGCACTATGCGAAGACGAACACGCCCGAGCAGTTCGTCAAGGTGCTGCCGCCGACCGAATCGGGCAAGCTCGACGCGCTGGCGCTGAACGACACCAACCAGCTCGAGTTGCGGGTGTTCGCCAACGAGTCGTACCGGCACGCGGTGCTGGTCGCGCGGCTCGACAACCTCGGCAAGGGCGCCAGCGGCGCGGCGGTGCAGAGCCTGAAGCTGATGCTCGGGCTTTGACGCGGGGTCGGCGGGCTCGTTCGGCCTCGGGGGGGGAACGGACCCCGAGCGGTCCGCCCCTAGGAGTCTGCGCGGCAGAAGCATCGCCGGCTGCGACGCGCGAGAAAACGGTCCATCGCGGCGCTACCGCCTGCGCCCAGGGGGCCACCCTGGGCTTGTCGGTATCACCACGCTGTCCTCGTTTTTCGCACGTCTCGCTTCGGCGGCTTCTGCCGCGCAGACTCCTAGGCTTTTCGTCCCAGAGCCAGTTCGATCATGCGCAGCATCTCGTCGCGCACCGACAGCAGTTGCGCGCGCGAGATCCGCTGATGCGGCGTTTCGATCAGCCGCTGCATCATCACGCCGCGCAGCGCGCCGAGGATCATCACGCCATAAGTGGGCGGATCGATGTCCGGCTGGATCTGCCCGAGTTCGATGCCGCGCCGGATGTCCCGCTCGAGCGACGCGACGGCCATCCGGTTATAGCTGCTCATGCATTCGGACAGGCCCGAGTCGGTCATGAACGCCTCGGTCATCATCACCAGCAGCGCGCGGGTCGCCGTCCAGTTCTCGTCGGTGCGTCCGAAGTACACGCCGATCATCGCGCGGATCGCATCGAGGCCTTCCTGGCCGCGCGGGCCGGCGAGCAGATCGCGCTGGAACCGCTGGTGGATGTGGCCGGCCAGTGCCTGCAGCAGTCCCAGCTTGTTGCCGAAGTGATGCGCCGGCAGGCCGCGGCTGTAGCCGGCCGCCTCGCCGACCTCGGCCAGCGTCATCCGCACCGACCCCTTGTCGGCGACGATCTGCAGCGCCGCGTCGAGCAGCCGTTGCTCGGCTTCCTCGCGGCGCTCGGCCTGCGTCTTGCGGCGGCGGGACAGCGGGCGCGCGTCCGCCGCGGGCGTGCCGGACGCGGCGAGCGAGGGTGACGGGGACGCGTCCGCGGCGGCGACCTTCGGAGGCGCGGCCGTGGCTGGCCCGGGTCCGGTACTGCGCGGCGGGGAAGGGGCGTCGATCATGCGGAGTCGGTCGGAGGGCCAGTCGAGGGCCGATGTTGACGCCTTAGCGCTTCGGGCGCAATTGTGCCCATTGTTCGTCGGTCCACGCGACCATGTCTTCGACGCCCGAGGTGCGCAGGTGGGCGCCGCCGTCGATGCTGACCATCTCGCCGTTGACGTAGGCGGCGCCGTCGCTGATCAGGTAGCTGGCGAGATTGGCCAGCTCGGCGTGCTGGCCGACCCGGCCGGTCGGGTTGCGATGGCCGGCCGGCTCGCGGCCCGGCCCGGCGCTGGGCCGCAGGTTGCCGTCGGCGCCGGGCGTGGGGAACGGGCCGGGCGCGATCGCCACCAGGCGTATGCCGCGGGGCCCCCATTCGACGGCCAGACTGCGCGTCATCGCCAGCAGGCCGGTCTTGGCGATCGACGACGGGACGGTGAACGCGCGACCGGTGATCGTCGACGTCGACAGGATGCTCAGCACGGTGCCGGGCCGGTGCTGCGCGATCCAGCGCTTGCCGGCCGCCAGCGTGCAGTAGATCGCGCCGTGCAGCGTGACGCCGAGCACGGCGTCGACGGCGCGCGGCGACAGGTGCTCGGACTGCGCGACGAACGTGGCGGCGGCGTTGTTGACCAGCACGTCGACGCCGCCGGCCGCGTCGATCGCGGTGAACATCGCCTCGACCGCGTCGGGCTGCCGGATGTCGCAGGCATGCGTCGCCACGGTGGCGCCGAACGCGTCGCGCAGCTCGTCGGCCGTCTGCGCCAGCGCGTCGGGCCGTCGGCCGCACAGCGTCAGCGACGCGCCCAGTTCGGCGAAGCGCCGTCCCATCGAGCGGCCGAGGCCGCTGCCGCCGCCGGTGATCAGGACGCGCTTGCCGCGCAACAGGCCGGGTTCGAACATGTCAGTGTCTCCTGCGGATCGCGGTCATTGCGGCTGGATGTTGGCGGCTGCCGCCACGCGCTTGAAGCGCTCGAACTCGGCTCGCTGGAAACGTTCCATCGCGTCCGGGCGGTAGGCCATCGGTTCGGCCGGCTGCGTCGCCATGTAGTCGCGCGATTCGGCGCTGGCCATGACCGCCTGCATCGCCTCGACGAGCTTGGTGGTGATGTCGTCCGGTGTTTCGGCGCGTACGTACAGCGATGACCACACGTAGGTTTCGAAATCGGGATAGCCGCTGTCGCGCATCGTCGGCACGTCGGGGAAGTCGCGGTGCCGGCGGTCGGCCGTCATCGCCAGCGCGCGGATCCGGCCGTCCTTGACCATCGGGGCGGCACCGCCGAAATCGACCGCGCCCAGGTCGAGCTGGCCGCCGATCAGGTCGGTGAAGATCTGCGCGCCGCCCTTGTAGGCGACATTGGTGATCTGTGCGCCGGTCACCGTCTGCAGCCAGGCCGCGACGAGCTGATAGCCGGCCGAATACGTGCCGATCGTCAACGGCCTGCCGGTGCGGCGGCTGTCGTCGACGATCTCCCGGATCGTCTTGTACGGCGACTGCCCGGACGTGATGAAGCCGACCGCGCCGCGCGCGATGCCGACCACCGGCCGGAAGTCCTTGAACGGATCATACGGAAGCGATTTCATGACGACCGGGTTGACGGTCATCGGCGAGTTGCTGGCCAGCATGATCGTGTGGCCGTCGGCGGGCGCGCTCTTGACGGCCTGGATCGCGACCAGGCCGCTGCCGCCGGGGCGGTTCTCGACGAGCACCGGTTGGCCGAGCAGCCGGCTCAACTGCTCGCCATAGAAGCGCGAACCCGTGTCCGAGCCGCTGCCGGCGGCGAACGGAACGATGATGCGGATCGGTTTGCCGGGAAAATCGCCGGGCGGCAGCGCGCGGATCGCCGTCGGGCTCAGCGGCTGCGGGGATTGGGCACGGGCGGGAGACGATCGTCCACCGAGCGCGGCGGCGCCGGCCAGCGCGGCGAGGCTCGCCAGGCGTCCCAGCGCGCCGCGGCGCGCGCCGGACGAAGAGGGCGCCGACGCCGATGATGCCGCCGACGCCGATGCCGATGCCGCCGTCGGCGTTGCCGCGGGCGCGCCACGCAGCACGCCCTTGTCCTTCAGCGCCCGGATCTGTGCGTCGCTCAGGCCGGCCTCGCGCAGGATGTCGTCGGTGTCCTGGCCCAGCGTCGGCGCGGGGCGGCGCACGGCGGCCGGCGTTTCGCTGAACAGCGTGGTCGGGCGCACGGCGCGGATCGCGCCCTCGGTCGGATGCTCGCTGTGTTCGAACAGGCCGACGGCCTGGAGGTGCTCGTCGTCGAGCAGGTCGGCCAATCCACGCACCGGTGATGCCGGGATGTCGAGTTCCTCGCACACGCGCAGCCATTCGGCCGTCGTGCGTTGGCGGGTGATCGCGTGCATGTCGCGATACAGGTCGGCGACGTGCCGGTTGCGGGCGAAGCGGTCGGCCACCTGATACTTCTCGGCCAGTTCGGGGCGGCCCGCCATCTCGAAGAAGGCCTCCCAGTGACGCGCCGTGTACGGCAGCATCGCGATGTACCCGTCGCTCGTCGGCGCCGGCTTGCGGCCCGTGCCGAGGATGCGCGCATAGCCGGGGGGCGCCGTCGCCGGGTCGAACGTCAGTCCGCCCAGATGCTCGGCGAGCGTGAACGCGGTCATCGATTCGAGCATCGGCACCTCGACGTACTGGCCCTGGCCGGTGCGCGCGTGATGGACGGTCGCCGCCAGCACCGCATTGGCCAGCAGGATGCCGCAGACCTTGTCGGCCAGCAGCGTCGGCACGTAGTCGGGCTTGCCGGCGATGCCGCCGATCAGGCCGGCCAGCCCGCAGGCGGCCTGGATGATGTCGTCGAACGCGGGCTTGTGGCGATAAGGGCCGTCCTGGCCGAAGCCGGTCGCGACGCAGTAGACGATGTCGGGCTTGATCGCGCGCACGGCCTCGTAGCCGAGGCCGAGCCGCTCGATCGCCGGCACGCGCATGTTGTGCACGACGATGTCGACGGTGGCGATCAGCCGCTCGATCGTGCGCCGTCCCTCGTCGGATTTCAGGTCGATCGCGACCGACCGCTTGTTGCGGTTGATGGCCAGGAAGATCGAACTCATGCCCGCATGGCGCGAGACGCCGTTGGCGCGCATCAGGTCGCCTTCGAGGCCTTCGACCTTGATGATGTCGGCGCCCATGTCGCCAAGGATCTGCGTGGCGAGCGGGCCGAGCACGACGGCGGTCAAGTCCAGCACGCGCAGGCCGTGCAGCGGGCCGGTGCGCGGGGCGGCTTCGGCGGAACCGGCAGCCGCGGACGTCGTCGTGGATACCGGGGGAGCGGGGTGCTCGGCCATCGGGGATGTCTCCTTCGCTGTCATGGGAGCGACGCTCGCATCACCTGGCGGCCGATGCGCGTGCTTTGGGCGAGTATATATATTTGCTGTTCCAGCAACAAGTAAGTATACTACCCCGCGTTACGCCGACGGCGTCGCGGCGCGCATGCATGCTCGATGGCGAGTGCGCTTGCGGAGCGGACGAAGGCGCGCGCTCGTGCGGGGCAGGACGAAGCGAACGCGCACACGCGTGCGCGACGAACAGACGGATCGATCGGCGCGTTCCCCGCGCCGGATCGGCGAGGAGACGGCAAGCATGGATCAGGATCGGATTTCCGGGGGGCGCCGGCGCGCCATGCTCGGCGCGGTGGCGATGGCGGCGACGATGGCCTGCGGCCTGGCCGCGCAGGCCGGTCCGGCCGCCGCCCAATCGGCGAGCCCGTCGGTGACGTCTTCGGCGGCCGGGCATGCCGGCGCCGCGCCGGCGGCCGACTATCCGTCGCGTCCGATCAAGTTCCTCGTGCCGTTTCCGCCCGGCAGCGGCACCGATACGTCGGCGCGCTACTTCGGCAAGAAGATCAGCGAGATGACCGGCCAGCCGGTGGTCATCGAGAACCGCGCGGGCGGCAACGGCTTCATCGCCGTGCAGCAGGTGCTGTCGGCACCACCCGACGGTTACACGATCTTCATCGGCAGCAACTCGACGCTGTCGACCAACGCCGCGCTGTTCAAGAAGCTGCCTTATGACCCGGTCGGCGATTTCGCGCCGATCTCGGCGCTGGTCAAGGGACCGGCGCTGCTGATCGTGCCGCCGGACTCGCCGTACAAGACGCTGGCCGAATTCATCGACGCGGCGCGCAAGGCGCCGGGCAAGCTCAACTATGGCGCGGGCTCGGCCGGCTACCAGTTGATGGGCGAACTGTTCGCCGAGCGCACCGGCGTGCGGATGCAGCACGTGCCGTACAAGGGCGCGTCCGACGCGGTGACGGCGGTCGCGGCGGGCAACGTCGATTTCTCGCCGGTCGACATCTCGGCCGCCATCGAACTGGCGCGCAACGGCAAGCTGCGCGCGCTGGCCGTCGCATCGGACGCGCGTTCGCCGCAGTTGCCCGACGTGCCGACGGCCGTCGAGGCCGGCGCGCCCGGCTACACCGCGTACACCTGGGTGGCGGCGATGGCGCCGGCGCAGACGCCCGCGCCGGTGCTCGCCAGGCTGACCGAGTTGTTCGTCGCGATCGTCCAGCAACCCGAGACACGCGAGTTCTATGCGCGCCAGGGTCAGGAGGTGGCACCCCCCGGGCCGGACTACCTGCGCACGTTCCAGCGCGACGAGATCGCGCTGTGGAAGCGGATCGCCGAGATCGCCAAGGTGCCGCTGCAGTGATGCGGAATACCCGTCTTGCCCTAACGGGCGTGCTGGTTCATGCTCGGGAGCCCGCGTGGCGCGCCGACGAGCGTACCGACGAGCTCGATGCCCGGTCCGATGCCCGTCGCGGCGCGCCGTCCACGCGGCCATTCCCCATCTTGCCGTTCACAGAGATCCCAGGAGACGTCCCGGCATGAAGCTCGCCCGTTCCGTTCGATCGCGCCTCTCTCTTTCCCTGTTCTCTCCTCGCTCCGTTTCTCCATCGCTTTCCCAAGCTCCATCGCTTTCCCGAGCGTTTCCGCGGTCGTTCTCGCAACCCAGGCGGCGCGCCGCGCGGCTGGCCGTCGCCATGGCCGGCGTGTGCCTGATGTCGTCGGCGCTGTGGCCGGCCCCGGTCCGCGCGGCCGACGACTATCCGTCGCGCCCGATCAAGTTCATCGTGCCGGTCCCGCCCGGCAGCGCGACCGATACGTCGGCGCGCTACTTCGGCAAGAAGCTGACCGAGATGACCGGCCAACCGGTGGTCATCGAGAACCGTGCGGGCGGCAACGGCTTCATCGCCGTGCAGCAGGTGCTGTCGGCACCACCCGACGGTTACACGATCTTCATCGGCAGCAACTCGACGCTGTCGACCAACGCCGCGCTGTTCAAGAAGCTGCCTTATGACCCGGTCAACGACTTCGTGCCGATCACCGGGCTGATGCGCGGTCCGGCGCTGCTGATCGCGCCGCCGGATTCGCCGTACAAGACGCTGGCCGAGTTCGTCGACGCAGCGCGCAAGGCGCCGGGCAAGCTCAGCTATGGCGGGGGCTCGGCCGGCTATCAGTTGATGGGCGAGCACTTCGCCGAGGCGACCGGCACCAAGCTGCTGTACGTGCCTTACAAGGGCGCGTCGGATGCGGTGACGGCGGTCGCGGCGAGCAGCGTCGATTTCTCGCCTGTCGATGCGTCGGCGGCGCTCGAACTGGCGCGCAACGGCAAGGTGCGCGCGCTGGCGATCGCGGCCGACAAGCGCGCGCCCGCGCTGCCCGACGTGCCGACGGTGATGGAGGCGGGCGTCAAGGGGTTTACCGCTTATGTGTGGGTGGCCGCGGTGGCGCCGGCCAGGACGCCGCAGCCGATCGTCGACAAGTTGACCAAGCTGTTCGTCGAGATCGTCGCGCTGCCCGAGACCCAGGCGTTCTACCAGCGCTCCGGCGGCGAGGCGTCGCCGCCCGGTCCCGAGTTCTTCCGCAAGTTCCAGCAGGACGAGATCGCGCTGTGGAAGCGCATCGTCGCCGTCGCGAAGGTCGAGCAGCAATGAGCGGTGCGCTGGACGGGGTTCGTGTCGTCGACCTGACGACGGTATTGATGGGGCCGTTCGCCACGCAGTTGCTCGGCGACATGGGCGCCGACGTCATCAAGGTCGAATCCCCGTCGGGTGACTCCAGCCGCGGCATCGGCCCGGGCAGCAGCCCGGGCATGGGCGGCGGCTTCCTGCACGTCAACCGCAACAAGCGCGGCATCGTCCTCGACCTGAAGACGCCGGACGGTCACGCGGCGCTGCTGGCGCTGGCGGCTCGCGCCGACGTGCTCGTCTACAACGTGCGTCCGCAGGCGATGGCGCGGCTGGACCTGGGCTACGAGCGCCTGTCGGCGATCAATCCGCGGCTGATCTACGTCGGCGTGTTCGGCTACGGGCAGGACGGCCCTTATGCTCCGCGGCCCGCTTATGACGACCTGATCCAGGGCGTGCTGGGCCTGCCGTCGCTGGTGGCGGAGGTCGGCGACGGCGTGCCGCGCTACGTGCCGCTGGCCTTCGTCGACCGCACGGTCGGGCTGGCGGCCGTCAACGCCGTGTGCGCCGCGCTGTACCGGCGCGAGAAGACCGGCGTCGGCCAGCGCGTCGACGTGCCGATGTTCGAGACCATGGTGCCGGTGATGCTCGGCGAGCACATGGGCGGCGCCACGTTCGTGCCGCCCAAGGGGGAGCCGGGCTACCCGCGGCTGCTGGCGCGCGAGCGCACGCCGTTCCCGACCGCGGACGGCTACCTCTGCGCGCTGATCTACAACGACAAGCAATGGCGCAGCTTCTTCAAGATGATCGGCCGGCCCGAGGATTTCGACGCTGATCCGAGGCTGGCCAACATCACCGTGCGCACGCAGAACATCGCCGACCTGTACGCGATGGTGGCCGACGTGATGCGCACCGACACGACGGCCAACTGGCAGCGCCGGCTCGACGAGGCCGACATCCCGGCCACGCCGCTGCATACGCTCGATTCATTGATGCACGACCCGCACCTGCAGGCCGTGCGCTATTTCCGCGTGCACGAGCACCCGAGCGAAGGCCCGATCGTGCAGATGGAGCCGTGCGGCACCTGGTCCGAGTCGCCGGCGTCGATCCGCCGGCTGGCGCCGCGCCATGGCGAGCACAGCGCCGAGGTGCTGCGCGAGATCGGTTATGACGACGATACGATTCGCCGCATGGCCGAGGCGGGCGTCACGCGCCTGGGCGGCGCCTGAGCATCCGAGGCACGCGCCCCGACCCGACCCGATTCACCGAGAGGACATCCCCATGCAGACCATCGACATCAGTCCCTGCACGCTGGACGAGCGCTGCGAGGCGCTGCGCGCCGAGGTGCGCGCATTCATCGCCGAGCACATCGGCAAGTACTCGCCCGCGATCCGCGCGCGCAACTGGGCGGGCGGCGACCCCGAGTGGAGCCGGATGATGGGCGAGCGCGGCTGGATCGGCATGACCTGGCCCAAGCGCTACGGCGGCCACGAGCGCTCGTCGCTCGAACGCTACGTCGTGCTCGAGGAGATGCTGTCGGCCGGTGCGCCGGTAGGGGCGCACTGGATCGCCGACCGGCAGAGCGCGCCGTTGCTGATGCGCTATTCGCCGGACGTGCTGGCGCCGCGCATCGTGCCCGAGATCGTCAAGGGCAGCACGTACTTCTGCATCGGCATGAGCGAACCGGACTCGGGCTCGGACCTGGCGTCGATCCGCACGCGCGCGTCGAAGATCGACGGCGGCTGGGTCATCAACGGCAGCAAGCTGTGGACGTCGGGCGCGCACTATGCGAAGTACATGATCGCGCTGGTGCGCACCGAGGCCAAGAGCGACAACCGCCACGCCGGCATGTCGCAGTTCCTGATCGACATGAACACGCCGGGCGTCACGCATCGCCCGATCCGCAACATGATCGGCGACCACGATTTCAACGAGGTGTTCCTCGAGAACGTCGAGGTGCCCGACGAGAACCTGATCGGCAACCCTGGCGATGGCTGGCATCAGGTGACGGCCGAGCTGTCGTTCGAGCGCAGCGGTCCCGAGCGCTACCTGAGCTGCTCGCAACTGCTGTTCGAGATGCTCGATGCTGCCGAGACATCGGATCCGCGGCATCGCGTCGAACTGGGCCGGCTGACGGCCCGTTACGCGACGATGCGCCAGATGTCGCTGGGCGTGGCGGGCATGCTGCATCGGGGCGAGAACCCGTCGCTGCCGGCGTCGGTGGTCAAGGATCTGGGCGCGCTGCTCGAGCAGGGCATGCCCGACATCGCGCACGACCTGTTCGGCGGCCGGATCACGCCCGATTCGTCGCTCGACCAGGTGCTGGCCTACCTGGCGCAGGCCAACGTGTCGTTCTCGATGCGCGGCGGCACGCGAGAGATCCTGCGCGGCATCATCGCGCGCGGCCTGGGGCTGCGCTGAGCGTCCGACCTCACAATCGCCGAATCAAGGAATCCGCAATGAATCAGACGACCGTGAATGAAACGCAGGCGATGATCGCCGAGAGTGCGCAGCGCCTGTTCTCCGAGAACGTCGATCGCAAGCTGCTCGATGCGTTCGAGGAAGGGCAGTGGCCGGCCAGGCTCTGGGAGCTGGCCCGCGACAGCGGCTTCGCGCAGGCGACGGCCAGCGAGGCGGCCGGCGGCATCGACGCGACCTGGTCCGACGTCTATCCGGTGCTGCGCGGCATCGGTTACTGGCAGGTGCCGCTGCCGCTGGCCGAGACATTGGTCGCGGCGTGGCTGCTGTCGCGCGCGGGCTTGCCGGTGCCGGCCGGCCCGATGACGATCATCGAGGCGGGCCGCGACAACGACCTGCAATTGACGCGCGACGGTGCCGGCGTGGCGATCTCCGGCGAGGCCCGGCGCGTGCCTTATGGCCGCTATGCCGAGCATCTGCTGGTGTCCGGCAGCGTCGGCGGCCAGCCGGTGATCGCACTGGTCGACGCCGCCCAGGCGGGCGCCGCGCTGTCGGTGGCGCCGGGCGTCAACATCGCGCGCGAGCCGAGCGATACCGTCACGTTCCGCAACGCCAAGGCGGCTAGCGCCGACTGGTCGTTGCCCGGTCTGGCCCAGCCGGTCTGGACGCTGGGCGCGCTGGTGCGCAGCGCGGCGATCGTCGGTGCGCTCGAATCGGCGCTCGAGCAGGCGGTCGCCTACGCGAACGAACGCGTGCAGTTCGGCAAGCCGATCGGCAAGAACCAGGCGGTGCAGCAGTCGCTCGCGCAACTGGCCGGCGAGACGGCCGCCGCACGGATGGCCACGCTGATCGCGATCGGCTCTGCGCCCGACGCCGCGGCCCGCGACATCGGCGCCACGGTGTTCGATACCGCGGTCGCCAAGGTGCGCGCCGGCGAGGCGGCCAGCAAGGCGACGTCGATCGCCCACCAGGTCCACGGCGCGATCGGCTTCACTTATGAACACTCGCTGCACTATGCGACGCGCCGGCTGTGGTCGTGGCGCGCCGAGTTCGGCAGCGATGCGCAATGGGCCGAGCGGCTCGGCCAGGCGGCGATCGAGGCGCGCGCGGCCGGCTTCTGGGCCGGCCTGACCGAGCGCGCGCTGATCGTTTGAATTTCTCGAATCCCCTATTGAACCCCTTATCGAACCCTTAACCTCACCGAACACCGCAAGAGGCACACGCATGGCTGATTTCGTTTTGTACGAACAGAATGAGGGCGTCGTCACACTGACGCTGAACAACCCCGACGAGCGCAACGCGCTGTCCAAGCAGGCCCAGTGGGACGAGATCGTCGACGCCTGCGATCGCGTCCGGAAGGACCACAGCGTCAAGGCAGTCGTGCTGACCGGCGCCGGTTCCGCGTTCTGCGCGGGCGGCAACGTCAAGGACATGAAGAACAAGTCCGGCATCGCGGCCGGCAACGGTTACGGCATCCGCGAGGGATATCGCAACGGCATCCAGCGCATTCCGCTGGCGATGTACTACCTGGACGTGCCGACGATCGCTGCCGTCAACGGCCCGGCGATCGGCGCCGGCTGCGACCTGACGACGATGTGCGACATCCGCATCGCGTCCGAGAAGGCCAAGTTCGCCGAGAGCTTCGTCAAGCTGGGCATCATCCCCGGCGACGGCGGCGCGTGGCTGCTGCCGCGCGTCATCGGCTACGCGAAGGCGGCCGAGCTGACCTTCACCGGCGACACGATCGACGCCGCGACCGCGCTGCAGATCGGGCTGGTGTCGAAGGTCGTCGCGCCCGACCAGTTGCTGCCCGAGGCGCACGCGCTGGCGAAGCGGATCGCGGCCAACTCGGGCCCGGCGGTGCGGATGGCCAAGCGGCTGCTGCGCGAAGGCCAGCACCAGCGGATCGAATCGCTGCTCGAGATGTCGGCGGCGTTCCAGGCGCTCGCGCACCAGACGCCGGAACATGCCGCGGCCATCGACGCGTTCCTCGCGTCGATGAAGCGTTGAGCGTCGCCCGCGTTCGCCGCTGATGCGCCGATCGACTCGTCGATCGACTCATCGATCGGGTTCGCTGACCCTCTTGCGCTGACCCGCTTGTCGATCAAGCGGCCGATCAGCCCGCCGACGAATCGGAGCCTTGCCATGAACGGTGCCGTGCCGACTCCCCGCATCGACCACGTCGTCATCAACGTCGGTCGCGGGCTCGATGACGCGCTGGCGCGGTTCGGCCGCCTGGGCTTCCACCTGACGCCGCGCGGCCACCATTCGCGCGGCACCAGCAATCACCTGGCGATCTTCGGTAACGATTACCTCGAACTGATCGGCATCGAGCCCGCGCGGACAGGCGTCGTCGACTGGGGTCATCCGCCCGGCCTCGTCGGGCTGGTGTTCAAGACCGGCGACGCGCAGCGGCTGGCGGCCGAGCTGGCGGGGCGTGGCGTGCCGCTGGATGCGGCGGGGGCCAGCGACTTGTCGCGTCCGGTCGAGCTGGCCGATGGCAGCACGCGCGATGCGCGCTTCCTGACGCTGCGGCTGGCGCCCGATCGCGTCGCCAACGGCCGCGTGTTCTTCTGCGACCACCGCACGCCCGAACTGGTCTGGCAGGCCCCATGGCAGCGCCATCCGAACGGCGTGACCGGCATCGCCGAATACGTGTACGTGGCCGAGGATCCGATGCGCGCCGCCGCGCTGGTCGGGCAGGTGTTCGCGGGCACGCCGATCGCCGACGTGCCCGGCGGGTGCCGGATGGCAGCCGGGGCCGGCGCCGTGTCGTGGCTCGCGCCCGACACGGTCCGCCGCCGCTACGGCGAGTCGGCGCTGGCGCCGATGCGCGATCCGGCGATGACGGGCCCGGATCGGGCGATCGCGTTGGAGCTGGCGGTCACCAGCGGGCCGGCCGCGCTGGCCGCGCTCGATGCCGGGCAAGTGCCCTACACGGTGTTGCCCGACGGAGGCGTATGCGTCGAGCCCGACCAGGCGCTGGGCACGACGCTGGTGTTCAGGCCGGCGGCTCCGGCGGCACCTCGCGCTTGACACCGCTGCGCTCGATCGCGACATAAGCGAGCGTCGCCTCGGTCACCTTGACGGTGACCGGGTTCGACGGCTTGCGCGTCGCGAACACCTCGACGTGCACGGTGATCGACGTGCGGCCGGTGGCCACGACCTTCGTGTAGAACGACACGGCATCGCCGACCGAGACCGGCTCCTTGAACAGGAACGCGTTGACGGCGACCGTCACGACGCGGCCGCGGGCACGGCGCGCCGCGGCCAGGCCGCCGGCGATGTCGACCTGCGCCATCACCCAGCCGCCGAAGATGTCGCCGTTGCCGTTGACGTCGGCCGGCATCGGCGCGACGCGCAGCATCAGTTCGTAGTCGGCGGGCGGCTGCGGCGTGGCGGCTGCGGGGGATGGCGGCGGCGTGATCATGTTTCGATGATAGCGCAGCGCCTGCCCCAGGCGCGCCCCTTTCGTGACCGTGGATCGTCCCTTCGCGTACCGGCCCGCGCCCTCGCCGCCGGCGACGATGCGCTCATGCATACCTCCCTTCATTCGCGCCGGCTGACCGTCGGCATCCTCGGGGGCATGGGGCCGCTGGCCACCGCCGATCTGATGACCCGGATCATCGAGCAGACGCTGGCCGACGGCGACCAGGACCACGTCCCGGTGATCGTCGCGTCGCTGCCGCAGATGCCGTCGCGCATCGCGGCGATCACCGCCGGCGGGCCGACGCCGCTGCCGGCGATGCGCGAGACGCTGCGGCGACTCGAATGCGCGGGCGCCGAGGTCATCGCGATGCCATGCAACACCGCGCACTTCTGGTACGACGAACTGTGCCGCGCGACACGGTTGCCGTTCCTGCACATCGTCGACAGCGTGATCGGCGGACTGGATCCGTCACGGCGGCGGATCGGCGTGCTGGCATCGAGCGCGACCGCGCAGGCCGGCATCTACGCATCGCGGCTGCGGGCGCGCGGCTTCGAAGTGATCGAGCCAGCGGCCGGCTTGCCGAGGCTGCGCTGCGACGAGGCCATCGCCGCGGTCAAGGCGGGCCGCATCGCGAAGGGGGCGGCGCTGTTGATGCCGGTCGCGCAGCGTCTGGCCGACGACGGGGCCGAGGCCATCGTGCTCGGCTGCACCGAGTTTCCGATCGCCGCGCGCGGACAGCCCTGGCCGTCGGGTGTGCCGCTGATCGACGCGACGCTGGCGCTGGCCCGCGCCTGCGTGGCGGCCAGCGCGCCCGAGCTGCTCGCGCCGCTCAGCGCGACGAGGGAATCACCATCTGTGTCTGCGTGACCACCGCGCAGAGCTTGCCGTCGGCGTTGCTGATCTTCGTCTGCCAGACCTGGGTCATGCGGCCCTTGTGAAACGCCGTCGTCTCGCTGGTGACGCGGGTGCCGGCGGCCGCGCCGCTCAGGAAGTTCGTCTTCGATTCGAGCGTCGTCGTCCGATGCCCGGGCGGCAGGTTAACGATCGTCGCGATCGCGCCCATCGTATCGGCGAACGCCATGAACGCACCACCGTGCAGCGTAGCGCCGGCCGTGCACAGCTCGGGGCGCACGAGCATCGACGCGGTCACGCGATCAGGCGAGATCGACTCGACCTTGACCCCGAGCACGCCGGGAAACATCTTGTCGATCATTTGTTGAATGGCAGCGATGTCCACGATCGGTGGTCCTCCATGAGATCGGATCGGGTTGACGGGCAAGCAGCGACTGTTCGCTTTTTTGGCGTTCGCGACATTGGTGTTTTCCCCTGGAACGGGTGCCACGAAGGTCCATTTGAGCGATGCTTCGGTTTCGCTGGCCACGTCCAGCGCCTCCCTCTTCCTCGGCCGGTGGTATCGGTCTTGCTTGGTACGCTCCGGCCGTTCGTATCTTTCCAGGAGAAAACTTGATGAAATTCAAATCCACCGTCATGGCGATCGTGGCTGCATCGGTGTGTGCGACGGGTGCGCAGGCGCAGGAACTGACGGGGACGCTGAAGAAGATCAAGGAGACCGGCGAGATCTCGGTCGCCTATCGTGAATCATCGGTGCCGTTCTCGTACCTCGACGACAAGCAGCAACCGGTCGGCTATGCGACCGAGCTGTGCCTGCGCGTCGTCGACGCCGTCAAATCCGAGCTGAAGCTGCCGAACCTGAAGGTCAAGATGCAGCCGGTCACGTCCAGCAACCGGATCCCGTTGCTGCAGAACGGCACGGTCGACATCGAATGCGGTTCGACGACCAACTCGGTCGAGCGGCAGAAGCAGGTGTCGTTCGGTCCCACGTACTTCATCATCCACGTCAGCGCGGTCGTCAAGAAATCCTCGGGCATCAAGTCGTTCGCCGACCTGAACGGCAAGACGGTGTCGTCGACGTCCGGCACCACCTCCGTGCCGCTGATCAAGCAGTACGAAAAATCCAAGACCGTCGACGTCAAGGAGATCTACGGCAAGGACCATGCGGAGTCGTTCCTGCTGCTGGTCGATGACCGCGTATCGGCGTTCGTGATGGACGACATCCTGCTGGCAGGGCAGATCGCCAACGCCAAGGCGCCGGGCGATTACATGATCCTCGGCGAGTCGCTGCGCACCGAGCCTTATGGGCCGATGCTGCGCAAGGACGATCCGCAGTTCAAGGCGCTCGTCGACAAGACGATCGGTGACATCATGAAGTCTGGCGAGATCGAGAAGCTCTACGCCAAGTGGTTCACGAGCCCGATCCCGCCGCGCAACGTGAACCTGAACTTCCCGCTGTCGCCGGAGCTCAAGGAAGCCTTCGCGAACCCCAACGATAAAGGGATCTGAGGATAAGGCGGCGGCCGGCGTCGGCGTGCCTGGGGCGCGCCGATGCCAACGGGATTTTCATGCCGGGGCGACGCGGGCCGCCCCGGTGATCGCATAGTCCGGGAGCAGCGATGGACCTGAGCATCTTCACCGAAGAGAGCATCTATGGCGACACATGGCTCCAGATGCTGCTCGACGGCCTGGGCTGGACGCTGGCCACGGCCGCGCTGGCGGCCATCATCGCCTTCTTCCTGGGATCCGTCCTCGGCGTGATCCGGACCACGTCGCGGCCCTGGCTGGTCCGGCTCGGCAACGCGTACGTCGAGCTGTTCCGCAACATTCCGCTGATCGTCCAGTTCTTCGTCTGGTACTTCGTCGTGCCGGGGCTGATTCCGGCGGTCAAGCGCTGGGTCGTGTCGATCGATCCGACGCATCACCAGTTCGTGACCGCCGTCGTGTGCCTGGGGCTGTTCACCGCCGCGCGCGTGGCCGAGCAGGTGCGATCCGGCATCCAGGCGCTGCCGCGCGGCCAGCGCGCGGCCGGCTACGCGATCGGCCTGAGCGAGTGGGAGACTTACCGCTACGTGCTGCTGCCGATGGCGTACCGGATCATCATCCCGCCGCTGACGTCCGAGACGATGAACCTGATCAAGAACACGGCGGTCGCCTACTCGATCGGGCTGGCCGAACTGTTCTTCCGCACGCGCGAGATGGGCGAGACGACGTTCCTGTACTTCCAGGCGTTCGGCGCCGCGACCGTCATCTACGTCAGCATCGCGTTGATCGCCAACCGCGTGATGGCGTTCGTCGAGAAGCGGGTCGCGGTGCCCGGCTATATCGGGGGAGGCCACTGATGGTCGATCTCGATTTCGACGTGCTGCGCACGTCATGGGGATACTTGCTCGGCGGCCTGCAATACACGGTGCAACTGACGATCGTCGCGGCCATCGGCGGCACGATCTGGGGCACGCTGCTGGCGATGGCGCGGCTGTCGTCGAACCGGGTCCTGTCCGGGGCGGCCAGCCTGTACGTGAACCTGATGCGATCGATCCCGCTGCTGCTGGTGATCTTCTGGTTCTACTTCCTCGCGCCGGTGCTGATCCAGAACCTGACGGGCGCCGAGCGGCCGCCGCAACTCGGCGCCGAGCGGTCGGCATACATCACGTTCATCCTGTTCGAGGGCGCGTACTTCTGCGAGATCATGCGCGCCGGCATCCAGAGCATCCCGAAGGGCCAGATCGGCGCCGGCTACGCACTGGGGCTCAACTACTGGCAGTCGATGCGGCTGATCGTGCTGCCGCAGGCGTTCCGCAACATGTTGCCGGTGCTGCTGACGCAGACCATCGTGCTGTTCCAGGACGTGTCGCTGGTGTCGCTGCTGAACGTCACCGACTTCGTCGGCGCGGCCGGCAAGATCGCCCAGCGCGACGGTCGCATCGTCGAGATGTACCTGTTCGTCGCCGTCGTGTATTTCGTGCTGTGTTTCGCGCTGTCCTGGTTCGTCAAGCGGCTGCAGAAACGCATCGCCATCATTCGCTGAGAGGCATCCGGCCATGGCCATGATCGAATTCAAGAACGTCAGCAAGTGGTACGGCAGCTTCCAGGTACTGACCGACTGCACGACGTCGATCAACAAGGGAGAGGTCGTCGTCGTCTGCGGCCCGTCGGGGTCGGGCAAGTCGACGCTGATCAAGACCGCCAACGCGCTCGAACCGTTCCAGAAGGGCGAGATCTTCATCGACGGTGTGTCGGTGGGCGCCAAGGGCACCAACCTGCCGAAGCTGCGCTCGCGCATCGGCATGGTGTTCCAGCACTTCGAGCTGTTCCCGCACCTGTCGATCACCGAGAACCTGACGCTGGGCCAGATCAAGGTCCTGGGCCGCAGCGTCGACGACGCGACGAAGAAGGGGCTGACGCTGCTGGATCGCGTCGGCCTGTCGGCGCACGCGAAGAAGTTCCCGGGCCAGTTGTCCGGCGGTCAGCAGCAGCGCGTGGCCATCGCCCGCGCGCTGGCGATGGACCCGATCGCGATGCTGTTCGACGAGCCCACGTCGGCGCTCGATCCGGAGATGGTCAACGAGGTGCTCGACGTGATGGTCGAGCTGGCGCACGAGGGCATGACGATGATGGTCGTCACGCACGAGATGGGATTCGCGCGCAAGGTGTCCGACCGCGTGATCTTCATGGACGCCGGCAAGATCGTCGAGGATTGCACGAAGGAAGAGTTCTTCAACACGACGCGCGGGCCGCGGGCGCAGGAGTTCCTGTCCAAGATCCTGTCGTCGCACTGATACGCCGACAACGCCAGGGACACGTCAGCCCGCGCTCATGAAAGAGATAGGCGAGACAGGCGTCTGACCTCCCGCGAGCGCGCGTGGCCGGGAACGCCTGGTTCACCCCGTCATCGCCGCCTTACCTCACCGTGAAACGCACCGTGATCGGCTTCCCGCCGTCGGTGTTGAGCACCGCCACCACCTTGGTACCCTTGCCGAGCTTGACGCCCTGAGCCTGCAGCTTGTTGCCGCCTGCCGGCTTCAGCGCGGCCTCGGATTTCTCGGCGCCATTGAGCACGGTGATCGTGCCGCTCAGGCGGGATGTGTCGTAGTCCTCGTCGTGGTCGGTCACGTAGATGGCCGCGCCGTCGGCCGTGACGACGAGTTCGAAGCCGATGTCGGAGGCGGTCTGTACCACGCCGCCGTGCTGCGGGTCGGGCGTGCCGTGCGCCATCGCAGCCGACGCTGCCGCCACGGAGGCGGCTATCAGGGCTGCGTGAAGCGCGTTCAGGAGGTGCTGTTGCAGGGTCATCGGATTTTCCTTTGGATCGGTTGAAGATCCAGAAACGGCGGCGCGCTTGCGCAGGCGGCGCCACAAGGCCTGGGGAACACAGGTCTTCCGCATGGATTCGGTCAGTACGCCTCCTGCACGGCGTTCGTGGGCTGCACCGTCTCGGCGTCCTGGGCCAGCAGGCGTCGCGTGGCGGGTTCGCCGTACAGCCAGAACAGCACCGGCGTGAGCAGCGTGTCGAGCAGCGTCGAGCAGGCCAGTCCGCCGAAGATCACTACCGCGACCGGGTGCAGGATTTCCTTGCCCGGCGTGTCGGCGGCCAGCAACAGCGGCACCAGCGCGAACGCTGCCACCAGCGCGGTCATCAGCACGGGGGGCAGGCGCTCCAGCGAGCCACGCACGATCATCGGCGTGCCGAACTGCTCGCCCTCGAAGCGGCACAGGTTGAGGTAGTGGCTGATCTTGAGGATGCCGTTGCGCGTGGCGATGCCCGCCAGCGTGATGAAGCCCACCATCGAGGCCACCGACAAGTTCACGTCCGCGATCCACATCGCCACCACGCTGCCGATCAGCGCCAGCGGGATGTTGGCCATCACGATGGCCGCCAGCACCGCCGAGCGGTAGCGCGAGTACAGCACCAGAAAGATCATTGCCAGCGACGCCAGCGACAGCGCACCGATCAGCCGCACCGCCTGCTCCTGGGCCTGGAACTGCCCCTCCAGGCTGACGAAGCCGCCCGGCGGCAGCTTGGTCTCGCCGATGGCCTGGCGGATCTTCGCGACGATGGCGCCCATGTCGCGGCCATCGGTGTTGGCGTAGACCACGATGCGCCGGCGCCCGTTCTCCCGGCCGATCTGGTTGGGGCCGTCTTCCTCCGTCACCGAAGCGAAGGCCGATACCGGAAGGCGCCCGGCCGGCGTGTCGATCAGCGTTGCGGCCAGGTCCTGCGGGCTGCGGCGCTGGTCGGGCAGGCGCAGCACCAGGTCGTAGCGCCGCGGGCCGTCCACGATCTCGGCTCTGTGCGCGCCATCGGTCAGTGCCTGCAGCCGGCGCACGGCCTCGCCGGGTGCCAGGCCCGTCTGTGCCAGCTTGCGCTGATCGATGCGCACGGCGATCTGCGGGATCAGCACCTGCTTTTCCACGGTGAGGTCCACCAGGCCCGGGATACCGGCCAGGCGGCCGCGCAACTGCTCGGCCTGCCCCCGCAGCGCGTCGGTGTCGTCGCCGAAGACCTTCAGCGCGATCTGCGCCCGCACGCCCGAGAGCAGGTGGTCCAGCCGGTGCGAGATGGGCTGGCCGATGGTGGCCTGGGCCGGCAGCAGTGCCAGGCGCTCGCGGATGTGGGCCATGATCGCTTCGCGGCTGCGCTCGGAGGGCTCGAGGTCCACGTCGATCTCGGCCGCATGCACGCCCTCGGCGTGCTCGTCCAGCTCGGCACGGCCGGTGCGCCGGCCGACCTGCCGCACTTCGGGCACCTCGGCGATCAGCCGCTCGGCCTCGGCTCCGATGCGGTTGGCCTGCTCCAGTGAGGTGCCAGGCGAGAGCACCAGCCCGAGCACCAGCGAGCCCTCGTTGAAGGGCGGCAGGAAGGCGCGCGGGAAGAACGGCACGCTGGCCGCCGCCAGCAGCACCGCCAGCACGGCCCCTGCGACCAGCAGCCGCGCGTGCGGGAAAGACCAGTCCAGCACGCGGGCATCCTGCCGCTTGAGCCACGCGACCAGCGGGCTGTCGCCATGGCCGATGCGCTTCATGCGTGGCAGCAGGTAGCAGGCCAGCACCGGCGTCACCGTCATCGACACCAGCATGGAGGCGAGGATGGAGACGATGTAGGCCACGCCCAGCGGCGCGAATAACCGGCCCTCGATGCCCGACAGCGCGAACAGCGGCACGAACACCAGCACTACGACCAGCGTGGCGTAGACGATGCCGGAGCGCACTTCCACGCTGGCGCGGCGCACCACCTCGAACACCGGCACGGGTTCGCCGGCCGCGCGGTTCTGCTTCAGGCGTCGCAGGATGTTCTCCACGTCCACCACCGCGTCGTCCACCAGTTCGCCGATGGCGATCGCCAGACCGCCCAGCGTCATCACGTTGATCGACAGGCCGAGGGCGCGGAAGGCCAGCGCCGCCACCGCCAGCGACAGCGGAATGGCGAGCAGCGAGATCAGCGTGGTGCGCGCCGACAGCAGGAAGGCGAACAGGATGACCGTCACCATGACGGCGCCGTCGCGCAACGCCTCGCCCACGTTGCCCACCGACGCCTGGATGAAATCGGCCTGGCGGAACAGCACCTGCGGTGGGGCCAGCCCCTGCGGCAGGCCGGGCGTCAGCTCCTGCAGCGCCGCTTCCACGGCCTGAGTGAGTCGCATGGTGTCGGCGCCGGGCTGCTTCTGCACGCTGGCGATCACGGCGGGGCCGCCGTTGTAGCCGCCGTCGCCGCGCTTGAGGCCCGGCGCGAAGCCGACCTGGGCCACCTGCTCCAGCAGCACCGGGCGCCCGTCCTTCCACGCGACGGCCACGCCGGCAAGGTCGCTGCCGAGTTCGCTCCGTTCGGCCACGCGGCCGATGTGGCGGATCAGGTACTCGCGGTCGTTCAGGTCGATGAAGCCGCCGCCGGCGTTGGAGGCATAGCCCGTCATCGCCTGCTCCACCTCGGTGAGCGAGACGTCGAACTGCGCCATACGTGCCGTGTCGGGCGCCACGCGCAGCGTGCGCACGTCGCCGCCGATGGGGATCACCTGTGAGACGCCGGGAATGGACAGCAGCCGCGGGCGCAGCACGAAGTTCGCGTACTCACGTGCCTGCATGGGCGAAGCGCTGCCTGCCTGCGCTGTGATGGGCAGCGCGATCAGCATGATCTCGCCCATGATCGAGGACACCGGCCCCATCGCTGGCTCGATGCCGGCCGGCAGTTGCGCGCGGGCCAGCGCCAGGCGCTCGGCCACCAGCTGCCGGTTGCGGTAGATATCCGTGCCCCAGTCGAACTCGGCGTAGACGATGGACAGGCCCACCCCCGACATCGAGCGCACGCGGGTGACGCCCGGCATGCCGTTCAGCGCGGTCTCCAGCGGGAAGGTCACGAGTTGCTCCACCTCCTGCGGCGCCATGCCGCCGGCCTCGGTCAGCACGGTGACCAGCGGCTTGTCCAGGTTGGGGAACACGTCCACCGGCGTGCGCCAGGCGCTCAGGGCGCCCCATACGAGCAGGAACGCGGCGACGGCCAGCACGAACAAGCGGTTGCGCAGACTGCTGCGCACGATCCAGTCGAACATCGCGTGCCCCTTTACCGGATCTGCGCCAGCAGCGCGGCGCCTTCGACCACGACGCGGTTGTCCGCGCCCAGGCCCTGGGTGACGACCACCGTGGCGGCGTCCAGCGCACGCACGCGCACCGGCTGCGGGATGTAGCGCTCCACGCCGGACTTGATCCACACCACCGGTTCATTGGCGGGGTTGCGCACCACCGCCTGGGCGGGCAGTACGAAGCCCTCGATGCGCTCGGCCAGTCGGGCGATCAGCGTGACGGGCTGGCCCATCGCCAGCGGCAGGGACTGCTCCGCTGCGGCGGCCTGCAGCCGGAAGATCAACGGCAACACGCCTTCGCGCAGCGCGCTGCCCGCACCGATCAGTTGCAGCGATGCGTCCGGTGCCTCGCGCAGAGAGGCGCCGGCGATGCGCGCGGGCAGCGCCGCGTCCGCGGTGGCGGCCTCGACCATCAGCCGGGTCGGGTCGACGATCTCGAACAGCAACTCGCGGGTATCGACGACCTGACCGGCCACCGCCTGGGCGCGCGCGATCACACCCGCGACCGGCGCCACCAGCGGCTCGCACGCGGCCATGCTGGCGCCGATGCTGCGTTCGCGTTCGGCGAGGCTCTGCAACTCGGCGCGCGCGGCCTCGATCTCCTTGCGCGGCACCGTGCCTTCCAGCGATTCGAGCCGCTGCACGCGCCGGGCGGCCAGCGCGCGGCTGCTGCGCAGTTCGGCCAGCTGGGCCTGCTGGCCGGCTTGGGCATAGGGGTTGGCCTGGTACCGGACCCAGGCCAGCACCTCGCCCTTGCGCACGCGCTGGCCGGCCACCGGCAGGCCCCGCGGGCCGGGCTCGATGCGCCCGCCCTGCGCAGGCTGCACGCGCCCGCCGGCGTTGGGGTCCATCATGACGCGGCCGGCCAACTCGACCGTGGCCTGCGCCTGCGAGGCGGTCACGAGTCGGGTGCGTACGCCCATGCGCCGCTGCGCGAGCGCCGGCACGTTGACGCTGCCGTCCGGCAGGCGCATCAGCCCGCTGGCGTTCACCGCCTGCGGGGCATCGAGGTGCTCGCCGTTGGGGCCATGAGCGCCGGGTGCGGCCCACGCCGTGCCGACGGCAGCGGCGGCGAGGCACAGGGCCGGAAGTCCTAAGGAAGGGCTGGGGCGTTTCATCGCACACCTCCCACGACCTGCGAACCGGCGCGCCCGTGGTTCACGCGCCGGGCGACCAGCCAGCCCGACAGCGCCAGCAGCAAGGTGCCAGCGATCCAGGCGCTGCGCGGAACGTCGTGCCACCAGTCCTCGTGGTCGTGGCCATGCGCGTCGGCCGCGGAGCCGACGTGCAGCGTCGCGTCGAGCAGGTCGCTGTCCGCGCCCGCCAGCACGGTGATGACCAGCGCATGCTCGCCCGGCTGCTGCAGCGCCTCGAGCATCGCCTCATCGGCCACGGCGTAGTCGCCCAGGTCGGCGTGGAACGGCGCCTTGGCGGTCAACTTGCCGGCCTGCACCTCGACCTGGGCCTGCAACACGGGTTCGCTGGTGGCGAAGCGGTTGATCAGGATCGAGAGTTCGCCGCCTTGCAACCGGCCGACCAGTTCGAAGGTTTCCGATTGGGCCTCGAAGCGGGGGGCGGTTCCGGCCGGGGCAACGGTGGAGGCCGGCATGTCGAGGTGTTCGCCGTTGGGGCCATGGGCGCCCGGGGCGGCCCACGTGGGCTGCGCGGCGAATGCCGCCAGCGACAGGAGGATCAGGAACAAGGGTTTCATGGAAGGATTCCGAGAGCTTGTTGGAGACGGGCCTGGGCCAGACCCAGCGCGGCCTGCCGGCGTGCCAGGGCGGCTTCGGCCTGGGCGGCGGCGGATAGCACGCGCAGCAACTCGGGCAGCGGCGTCTCGCCCGCGTCGAAGGACCGCTGGACCAGCCCGGCGCGCTCGCGCAGCAGAGCGGCACGGGTGCGGGAGGCATCGTGCTGAGCCTCGGCCGCGCGCAGGCCGCTGCGGGCCATCTGTTCGGCAGCGCCGAGCCGCTCGCGCGTGCGCGCCAGTGCGAGCTGGGCGCTATCGGCCGCGCTAAGCGCGGCGGCCTGCAAGGGAGCGTTGCGTGCGTCGGTGCCGAAGGGAATGCGCACACCGATCCCGACGCTGTTCTGCGAGCCGCCGACCGCACCCGGGGCGTCCCGGCGCAAGCGCAAGAGCAGCTCGGGCGGGTCGCGCCGGTCCTTGCGCACCGCGTCCAGATTGCGTTGGGCGTGCTCGACGGTCAGCTCGGCGAGTTGCAAGTCGGGGTGAAGGCTTGGCAGCGCCTGGGGGGTGGCTTGCGGTGCCCCCGATGTGGCGGGTGGTACGGGAACATCGTCGAGCCCGGTCAATACCCGCCACTGCGAGCGGGCCTCGGTCAGTCGCTGGATCGCGCCGGCCAGGGCCTCCTGCGCGTCCAGCCATTCGGCTTGCGCGGCGAGTGCGTCCGCGCGCGCCAGGTCGCCGGCCGCCACGCGGCGCTGCACGTCCTGCGCCAGGCGCTCGAACAAGCCGGCCTGCGCGGCCTGGGTCTCGTGCAGCGCCTGCTCGGCGGCGATGCGCCAGGCGGCTTCGCGCACCCGCCCTGCGATCTGCAACCGACCGGCCCGCGCGGCGGCTCCGGCCAACCGCCCTTCGGCATCGGATACTGCCAGGCGCGCTTCGCGCTGGTCGGGCATCCATAGCGGCAACGCCAGGCCGGCCTCGGTCTCCGAGCCTTGGCCCGCGCCACCGTCCCAGCGCTTCTCGCGCCGCGACAGTTCGAAGGCGGGCGGTGCCGCCCAGGTACTGCCGACCACGATCCGGCCGGCCTCCGCGCGACGGCGCAGAGCCTCGGCCTCGCGCGATTCAGCGGCGCGCTGCCAGGCGGCTTCCACCGCCTCGGCGAGATCGGCAGCCGTCCTGGGGCCGGCGGCCGCAGCCGTCGTCGTGGTTGGGGTGGCGTCAGGCGGGAGGGCAGGGGTGCTGTCCTGGGCCCACGCGGGAAGGAGAGCGCCGCACGCGAGAAGCGCGGCGCTCCACAAGGGCGTCATGCGCCCGGGAACGGAGGAAATCACGGAACTCCTGACGAGTCGCGCCGGCCGGCGGCATGCGCGGCGCGGCAACAGGACGCTCACGGCCACAAGGCCGTGAGAACCGGGTCGTCAGATAGGAAGGCGTGGAGGGCGTCGTGGCCCGTCCAAATGGGGCTGGGGTGGTCCTCGCTCGGTCAACGTCGGCGGTGGCGTCGATCCTAGGGCGGCCAGCACGAGAACGGGCAGTTGCCATGGCACGGCATTGTGCACGCCGCCATCACCCAGCAGGTGCTGGAACGAGGCATCGGAATCGTCCTGGAGGACGGCGCCGTGCTCGTCGTGGTGGTGAGGCACGCCTTCCCAGTGCATCAGGTCGTGCTCGAGCGCCTCGGCTTCCTGCTGGAGGTGATTCGCATGCTCGCGCACGAACACCTGGCCTGCCGTTGCGAATGACTGGCAGACCAGGTTGACCAGCAGAAAGATGGCGAAGACGCGACGCAAGGGAAAACACGAGTCATTGAGAATGACTCGCATTTAATCATGCTTGATCGAGACAGGCAACACTGGCACCGTCCCCAGGACATGGCGACCTGGGCGCGGTGCTGATCGTGATTGTTCCTTCGTCTCGATGAGCGGCCGTTGCATGCCGGACGCCGGAAAGAAAAAAGCCCGCGTCCGAAGGCGCGGGCTGAATCCACCAAGAGGAGGTGGAGGAGACAGAAAAAAGTATAGTCGTTCTTTTGTTGCGACGCAATATCTTTTTTCACCACCAATGGATTGAGGGGTTTTCGCCACAAGCCTCGTCATGTCAACGCCGCCGACAAGGGAGCAGGGACGCCCTGCCGCATTCAGCGACGCGGCGACGGGGGGCGGGGGGTATTGAAGCCCGGGCTGCGCGGCATGCCCTGCCGGATCGGAGGCGGCGGCGCGATGCTCGGCCGGCCGCCCCAATGCCCGCCCGGATAGCCGCCGCCGTACCAGGGGCCGGGCCGGTAGTAGCCTGGGCCCCAGCCGGCACCCCAGCCGTAGCCGACACCGACGCCCCACGGCCAGGGCGACCAGAACGGGTCGTTGTAGTAGTACGGGTAGCCGTATCCCCGCGCATAGCGCATGTCGTTCGAATCGTCCCAGCTGGCGATCAGCACCGCATCGACGACCTCGCTCTTGGCGCCCTTGTTCTCGAGCATCTGGACATCGTCGGGGGTGGCTTGGGCCGCCAGGCCGCGCTGCTTGATCGCCTTCGCGATGTCGGCCTGCGGCTGCTTGGCTTCGAGCATCGCGACGATCTCGGGCAGCGTCAGGCCGTCGGGACGCACGCCGGACGGCCCCATCGATGCACAGCCGCCGAGCAGAGCGGCGCTGACGATCCATGCGGCCAGCCGTCCACGGCGGAGGAAAGCGACAACGGGCGAGACGGTCATGTTTTCGGTCCTGGAAACGGGCGGACAGGGAGGGCGGACAGGGAGGCTTCGCGGTTTTCGGCCTTACCCTTTAGACTCATGGGCTAACCCGGCCTTTCGCCGGGAAGCCCCCGTCAACGCCCGAGATTGCGTGAAGATGACACAACTTACCACCAAGGCGTCCCCTGGCAAGCAACGGATCGCGGTCATCGCCGGCGACGGCATCGGCAAGGAAGTGATGCCCGAGGGCCTGCGCGTGCTCGAGGCCGTGGCCAGCCGACTCGGCATCGACCTGCACTTCGATCATTTCGATTTCGCCAACTGCGACTACTGGCAGCGCCACGGCAAGATGATGCCCGATGACTGGAAGGACCAGATCGGTGGGCATGACGCGATCTTCTACGGTGCGATCGGCTGGCCGGCGATCGTCCCGGACCACATCTCGCTGTGGGGTTCGCTGCTGCTGATGCGCCGCGAGTTCGACCAGTACATCAACCTGCGGCCCGCGCGGCTAATGCGCGGCGTGACGTCGCCGCTGGTGCGCCCGGACGGCACGCCGCGGCAGCCGGGCGAGATCGATTTCTACATCGTGCGCGAGAACACCGAGGGCGAATACTCGTCGATCGGCGGCAGGATGTTCGAGGGCACCGAGCGCGAGGTCGTGATGCAGCAGTCGGTGTTCACGCGCATCGGCGTCGACCGCGTGCTGCGCTACGCGTTCGAACTGGCGCGCAAGCGCCCGGCGCGGCACCTGACGTCGGCGACCAAGTCCAATGGCATCTTCATCTCGATGCCGTACTGGGACGAACGCGTGGCCGCGATCGCCAGCGAATATCCGGACGTGCGGCTGGACAAATTCCACATCGACATCCTGACCGCGCATTTCGTGCGCAATCCGCAGTGGTTCGACGTCGTCGTCGCGTCCAACCTGTTCGGCGACATCCTGTCCGACCTCGGGCCGGCATGCACGGGCACGATCGGCATCGCGCCGTCCGGCAACATCAATCCCGAGCGCAAGTACCCGTCGCTGTTCGAACCCGTGCACGGCTCGGCGCCCGACATCGCCGGCCAGGGCATCGCCAACCCGATCGGCCAAGTCTGGTCCGGCGCGATGATGCTCGAGCACCTGGGCTTCCCGGCCGCGCACGACCTGATATTGAAAGCGATCGAGACCGTGACGGCCGACGGCCCGCGCACGCGCGACCTGGGCGGCCAGGCCAGTACCGTCGACGTCGGCAAGGCACTGGTCGAAGCGCTGGGGAATTGATCATTCGCCCGTTCGCCGCCCCTCGCTTCCGAGCGGCTCGCCGTGTCCTCCCCGGGCTTGGCGACCGGGTGGTCCGGCGGTGTCCGCCGGCGGTATCCCCGGCGGTATCCTCTTCCTCCCTCCCTCCCAACCTCAAGGTATGGAGTCTTCACCATGTCTAGCTTCCTGTCCCCCCTTGGCCGGCTGGCCGGCGCCTGCTTCGCCGTCGCCGCGGCCCTGACCGCATCCGGCGCGTCGGCCCAGTCGTATCCGACGCGGCCGGTGTCGATCGTCGTGCCGTTCACGGCCGGCGGACCCACCGATACCGTCGCGCGCAACCTCGCCGACGCGATGACCAAGGCGATGCCCGGCGCCAACTTCATCGTCGAGAACCTGGGTGGTGGCGGCGGCACGATCGGTGCGGCCAAGGTGGCCAAGGCCACGCCCGACGGCTACATGCTGCTGCTGCACCACATCGGCATGTCGACCGCGCCCGCGCTGTACCGACGCCTGTCGTTCGATCCGCTGAAGGACTTCGAATACATCGGCCTGATCAACGAGGTGCCGATGACGTTCGTGACCAAGAACGATCTGCCGGTGAAGGCGATCGGCGAGCTGCCGGCGTACGTGAAGGCCCACGCGGACAAGGTGACGCTGGCCAACGCCGGCGTCGGGTCGGCGTCGCACCTGTGCGGGTTGCTGTTCATGTCGCAGATCGGCCAGAGCTTGACGACCGTGCCGTACAAGGGCGCCGCGCCGGCGATCACCGACCTGATCGGCGGGCAGGTCGACATGCTGTGCGACCAGACGACCAACACGACGCAGCACATCAAGGCCGGCAAGATCCGCGCGCTGGCCGTGACCACGGACAAGCGTCTGTCGACGCTGCCCGACCTGCCGACGATGGCGGAGTCCGGATTCAAGGGCTTCAACGTGTCGGTGTGGCACGCGCTGTACGCGCCGAAGGGCACGCCCAAGCCCGTCATCGACAAGCTGGTGGCAGCGTTGCAGGAAGGGCTGAAGAACCCCGAGCTGGGCAAGCGCTTCGCCGAACTGGGTACCGAGCCGGTCGCCAGCGATCGTGCCACGCCCGAGGCGCTGCACAAGTTCCTGGCGGCCGAGATCGACAAGTGGACGCCGATCATCCGCAAGGCCAACATCTACGCGGACTGATCGCGCGGGCAGGGGGCGGCCGGGCGCGCGCGCAAGGGCCGGCCCGGATCAGCCGCTGACGAAATAGGCCGGGCTCGCCATCAGGCGCGCGACGAGTTCGGTCTGCCGGTTGGTGCCGGTCTTGCCGAACAGGCTCTTGAGCTGGGTGAGGATCGTATGCGCCGACACTTCGCGTTCGACGGCGATCTCGTCGAGCGTCGCGCCTCGGCACAGCGCGACGGCCAACTGCGCCTCGGCGGCGGTCAGGCCGAACATCCGGCGCACGCGATCGGGCGCCAGGCGCGGCAACTGCTCGGGGTCGAACACATAGACCAGCGCCGCGCCATGCGGCCAGGTCTGCGCGTGCGGCGGTGACCGCAGCGGCGAGATCAGCAGCGACAGCGCGGCGCGGCCGCTACGCGGCAGGCGCAGCACGTCGTCCAACGGCAGGTCCTCGCCGCGGCTGATCCGGATCGCGTTGCCGATCGCGAATTGCAGCCGCAGGTGCACGTCGCGATCGCGCGCGACCAGCATGCCGCGATCGAGCCGCAGCGGCGAATCGGGCTCGGCCAGCAGCGCCGCGGCCCGCTGGTTGACGTACGTCACGAGGTTCTGCTCGTCGAGCAGCAGCGTCGGTGCAGCGGGAATTTCGAGTCCGCCCGCCAGCAGGCTCTGGCCGTGTTCGAGCTCGCCGAGCCGCTGGCGCATCCGCAGCGCTCGCTGCAGGTGCGGCATCAGACGATCCATCCATCGCAGTTCGATCGGCCGGAACGGGGGTTGCGCGTCGCTGCGCTGCACGACCAGTTGCGTGACCCACTCGTTCTCGGCGAGTACCAGCGTGCCGGCCGCGTAGCGCACGCCCTGGGGCGTCAGCCATTCGCGAAAGAACCGCGACTGCTCGAAATCGACGCCCGCGGGCGGCAGGTCCAGGTTGCTGGCCAGGAAACCGGCGCGCGGCGGGGCCAGCAGCAACTGCACGAAGATGTCGTCGCGGCCGATGTCCAGCGCGTAGCGGCGCAGCCACTCGTCCTCGATGCCGGTCACCCACATCGTCTTGAGCGCCTGGGTCGGGCCGTGCGTGGTGAAAAGGATCGCCGACTTGCAGTCCATGCAGTCGACCAGCGCTTCGACGAAGCGCTGGAACCCGGCCGGCGACAGCACGCCGTCGTACAGATGGGCCAACAGCGTATCGCTCCAGGCGGGCAGCGGGTCCGCATCGCCGTCTTGGTCCAGCGGCGAACGAGGTCGATGGTCAAGGGAGGAGGTTGTCGATTCCGGCTGGTGCGTGTCGGCTTGGTCGCCGGTCTCCTCGAAGCGCTCTGGCATGAGTCGTGATGCGTCGTGGCGTTTGTTCGCAGAAGTATAGCGACCGCCGTTCGTCATCCGGTGCTCAACGGCCATGCGGCCAGGCCGTCTGGTTTCCGACGAACGGTGCGAGGTGTTTTTGCACTTACCTCGAACGAGTGAAGCGTGCGGCGGGAGCGGCGCCCTACAGTCGGCGGACCATTTGGCTCCACCTGTGCAAAGGGAAGTGAAAAAGATGACATCGCACGGCTCGCTCGACTCCTCCCGCCAACCGTCGCCGGCCTCCCGCGCGCCAGTTGCGCGCCCCCTGCCGGACGCCGCCCCGGCGACTTCCTCCAACGCCAGCCGGTCGCGCATGCCGCGGTCGGCGATCGGCCTGGCCGCCGCGCTGATCTGTTCGGGCCTGCTGGTGGCCTGTGGCGGAGGTGGTGGTGGCGATGGTGGCAGCGGCAATGGCCCGCTGACGGACGCAACGCTTCCCGGCGATCAAGGCAACGTCAACGTCGATCCGCCGGCGGCGACGATGGCGTCCGTGCCCGTGACCGTCATCGACGGCCCGATCAAGAACGCGGTGGTCTGCCTGGACGTGAACCTGAACGGCGGCTGCGATGCCGATGAGCCGACCGGCAAGACCGGCGACGATGGCAAGGTGACGCTGCAGGTGCCGCAGGCCGACGTCGGCAAGTACCCGATCGTGGCCGTCGTCGGCACCGATGCGGTCGACCGCGACCATGGCCCGGTCACGCAGCCGTTCACGATGCGTGCGCCGGCCAGCCGGACCAGCATCGTCAGTCCGCTGACCACGCTGGTGCAGGCGCAGGTCGACGCGGCTGGCGTCAGCGTCGATCAGGCGGCGGCGCTCGTGCAGTCGCAACTGGGACTGAGCCAGTCGGTGTTCACGGATTTCACCGCGGGCACCGATGCGGAATCGACGCAGGCCGGCAATACCGCGCGGCTGCTCGTCGTCGTCACCCAGCAGCAGAACGAGGCGTTGAAGGCCGCCATCGGGACGACCGACAGCAGCGGCTCGACGATCTCGCAACGGGATTTGAACGCGGCGATCGCGCAGGCGCTGCTGGGCATCCTGCCGTCGCTGGCCGATACCCTCGCCGCGCAACTGGATGCGTCGCCGGCGGATGTGTCGGCCGCGATCGCCAGTGCGGCGTCGAGCCTGGTCGGCGACTCGCCGCTGTCGGCGCAGACGGTCGCCGCCGTGGTCGGCAGCAACAAGATGATCGAGCAGGAGGCGTCGTCATCGTCGGGCAGCTCCGCGCCGGCGCCGGTGGCGGGCTGGAACGTGCGCTGGTTCCAGTTCACGGACGTCGATACGTGGTTCGTGCGTGCGAACGCGACGTCGGCCGAGCAGGCGGTGCCCGATGCCGACGGCCTGCTGCGCTTCTCCGATTTCCGCGAACGCAAGAACGGCGCCGGCAGCGATAGCGAGGTGTGGGGCGAGAGTCCCAGCTGGGGGCGCAGCGATCTCTATTGGACCGGTAGCGAGTGGTGGAACTGCCCGACCGACTTCGAGCACACGATGACGCCGCGCGACGCCAACGGCGTGTCGCAGGCAACGTACTGCAAGACGATCCAGACGACGTCCAAGCGTGGTACGCGCGATATCGGCGGGCAGAAGATGGTCGACGTCGTGACGGAGATCCGCGCGTATCCGCTGCAGGATCCGTTCGGCCTGAGCTACGGCGGTTGGGCCGACTGGGGACCGAATCCCGGTTCGGGCGTGCTCGGCACGGCGACCTTCCCGCAGGGATCGAAGCTGTACTTCCAGAGCTTCAGCGATACCGCTTACCCCTATGCGTACAACCCGGCCGATCCGAATGCCGTGCTGAACGTGTTCAAGGACGATTCGGTGGGCGGCACCGGGTGTGCCAACACCCCGGTCGGCGCCAATGCCGCGTCGCTCGACGAGATCGTCGCGCACAGCGGCGGCGTGCCTTGCGCGTATGAGCCGTCGACGGCGACCGGCGCGCGCAACGAATGGTGGGGCAACAGCACGGTCCGCGTCGCGGTTCTGAACGACGCCGTGACGCCGGCCAGTACGTTCTACAGCGCCAACCTGGACGTGCGCGTCGCGCTCGATGCGAATGGCACCGCGCGTTTCTTCACCTGTTCGATGCGCGCGTCCAACGGCTCGCCGCGCAACTGCGACCCGGCATCCACCGGCAGCTACAAGGTCGAGACGCTGGCCGACGCCTCCCGAGTGATGCGCTTCTCGGGTCTGCCGTCGCAGTTGAGCGGGCTGGCCTTCGAGCGGATCCTCGTCGAGCGCGGCGGCAAGGTGTATCTCGGTGCCCGCACCAAGAACACTTCCGGCCAATCGATCCGCATGAACGACGTGGCCGCGAAGGCGATGTTCATCCAGCTCGGCCTGCCGCAACTGGCCGAGGATTGAGCCGGGGGGCCGGGGCGCCGCATTATCATGGCGGCATGAACACGCCCTCCACCCTGACCCTGCGCCGCCCCGACGACTGGCACCTGCATCTTCGCGATGGCCAGGCGCTCGAGGCGGTGATCGCCGCGAGCGCCGCGCAGTTCAAGCGCGCGATCGTGATGCCGAACCTCAAGCCGCCGGTGACGACGGTCGCCCAGGCCCGCGCGTACAGCGACCGCATCGTCGCCGCGCTGCCGGCCGGGTCGGATTTCGAGCCGCTGATGACGCTGTACCTGACCGACCGGACCGCGGCCGCCGAGATCGACGCGGCCGCAGCCGACGGGCTGGTCAAGGCCGTCAAGCTGTATCCGGCCGGCGCCACCACGAACTCGGACGCCGGCGTCACCGACATGCGCCACGTGCGTCCGGTGCTCGAAGCGATGCAGCGGGTCGGCATGCCGCTGCTCGTGCACGGCGAGGTCACCGACCCGGCCGTCGACCTGTTCGACCGCGAGGCGCGTTTCATCGACGAGGTGATGATCCCGCTGCGGCGTGATTTTCCGCAGCTCAAGGTCGTCTTCGAACACATCACCACGCGCGAGGCCGCGCAGTACGTCGCGCAGGCCGACGGCCCGATCGCCGCGACGGTGACCGCGCACCATCTGCTGTACAACCGCAACGCGATCTTCGTCGGCGGCGTGCGGCCGCACTGGTACTGCCTGCCGGTGCTCAAGCGCGAGACGCACCGCCGGGCGCTGCTCGACGCGGTGGCCGGCGGCAGCCCGCGCTTCTTCCTGGGGACCGACAGCGCGCCGCACGCGCAGCGGCTGAAGGAACACGCGGCCGGTTGCGCCGGGTGCTACACGGCACCGCATGCGCTCGAGCTGTACGCGACCGCATTCGAGATGGCCGGCGCACTGGAGCACCTCGAGGCGTTCGCCAGCGAGCGCGGGCCCGACTTCTACGGCTTGCCGCGCAACGAAGGCACGGTCACGCTCGTGCGGGAGACGTGGACGATTCCCGAAAGCCTGCCGTTCGGGCTCGATCGCATCGTGCCGCTGGCGGGCGGCGAGACCTTGCCATGGCGGATGGTCGCTGGTTCGACCCCTATCGCGCGCTGATCACCGAGGCGGGCCTGCCGGATGATGATCCGCGGGCCGGCTGGCTGGTCCGGTTGAACGCGCTGGCGAGCGCCCGCGGCCTGCGCAACGCGCGCGGGCTGCCGATGCGCTTCGAGCCGGCCGGGCCGATGCCGGCCAACGCTTATGAATCGACGATCGCCGAGACCGGCTGCGTCCCGACCCGCCTGGGCGGCCAGGATGCCTGGCACGACTACTTCAACGCGCTGGTGTGGCTGCGCTTTCCGGCGATCAAGCAGCGGCTGAACGCGCTGCAGGCGGAGGCGATCGCCACGGCGGCGGGTGTGGTCGCCGAGCCGCCGGGGGATCCGTCGGCCGGACCGGGAGCGCAGGCGGATCCCGGGTTGCCCGGCAGGGTCGACATCGACCCGGGCGGACGGTCGCGCGGAAGGCTGCGCGACATGCTGACGCTGTTCGACGAGAGCGCGGCGCTGGTGCTGACCGACGATCCGCGCTGCCGTGACGACCTGCGCGGCTTCGCGTGGACCTCGCTGTTCGTCGAACGTCGGGCGGCCTGGCGGCACGGGGTGCAGCCGATCGTCGTCGGCCATGCATTGCTGCTCAAGCTGTGGCGTCCGTACAAGGCGATCTGCGCGCAGGCATGGCTGGCGCCGGCCGCCGCGTCGTTGGACGACGCCGATCGCGCGGTGGCGGCTTCGTTGACCGTCGACCGCCTGGCGCCGGGGTGCCTGACGCCGCTGCCGGTGCTCGGTGTGCCGGGGTGGTGGCCGGCCAACGAGCAGGCCGGCTTCTACGCCGATGCGGCGGTGTTTCGCGCGGGGCGCCGGCGCTGAACGTCGGGGCGGCTGCCGCGCGCGGCCGGCGCGGCGTGGCGCGCGTCGGGCGCCACGACGGTCGTCATGCCGTCGCCGCCGGGTGCCGCCTGACCGGGCGGGATGCCCAGCGTGAAGCGGCCGGGCGCCGAGCGATCGTCGTGCACGACCAGTTCCAACGTGACCCGGCCCGCATCGATGATCTCGCGCGATTGCAATACCAGGTAGCGGCCGTTGGCCGGCTGCGCGATCGACATGTCGGCCGGCGACAGGCTGCTCAGGCCGCCATCGACACGGATTTCCCGGATGCTGAAGCGGGTGACGCTCGGCTGTTCGCCGCGCGCCAGCGTGTACGGCACTTCGATCTTGAGCCGCTGCCCGCTCTGCGACAGCACCTGGGGCGAGCCGAACTCGACGGCGGCGGCCGGTGCAGCCCAGAAGGCGGAGAGGGCCAGCAGCGCGGCGGCGGAGCCGGTCCGCCTCCACGATGCTGCGGCCCGGGGGGCGGACGGCGGGCGACCCGGGGTCGGACAGACGAAGGACGAAGCGGCGGACGGACGAAGAGCGGACATGGGAGACGGCATCCGGGACGGTGACGTGCCGACTGTAGTGAGCCGGTCCATGCCATGGGGCGACGACCCGATGGGCGGAGCCGTTGGCCGCGGGACGGCGGCGCGATCTACAATGGCGGTCGGGAAGCGGACCAGATGGTCGCGGAGCGGTGCGGTGACGCGCCGATCCGAGGAAGGTCCGGACTCCACAGGACGGGATGCTGGCTAACGGCCAGGCGCAGCAGGCCGAAAGGCTCAAGGCGACGGAAAGTGGAACAGAGAGCAGACCGCCCCGGCCGGCAACGGCCGAGGCAAGGGTGAAACGGTGAGGTAAGAGCTCACCGCGGCCGTGGCGACACGGCTGGCACGCCAAACCCCATCCGGAGCAACTCCAAATAGGCACGCGCGCGGTCGACGGTTCGTCCGTCGCCGCACCGGTGGTCCGCCGGGGCGTGCGGGTAGGGGGCTCGAGCGGCCGGGTAACCGGCCGCCTAGAGGAATGACCATCATGCCGGCTTCGGCCGGCACACAGAATCCGGCCTATCGGTCCGCTTCCCCCCTCGGGCTCCGCAGATCCCGATGATCATGGGCCGAAGCGCCAGCCTCGCCCTTCAGGGCGAGGCCGGGCATGGCTACCCCTTTGATACCGAAGGCGCTCCCGCTCCCGCGGAGCGTCGGGCGCTCGCCTTGCTTTTCGCGGCCCGCCCGCATTACGGCGTCGGTTGTGTCGAAATGTCGCGCCGCCGCCTCGCCAACCCCGCCTTTCGACCCCCGGCAACGACCGTTCGTCGGCCGGCCGACGGCCGTTCGGCACCCGCCGGGGACGGGTCGGACCCGTCAGGGTCGCGGTGGATCGGGTCGAATCTCGATTTGCACCCTAAAGGAACGTCAAAAAAGCGCGAACTCCTGCTCGAAAATTGATCAAACGTCCCCTTTGGGGTGATGTGCTGCCACCGATTTGCGCCTTCCGTCATTGGTTTGCGGGAGAGTGTGCATGTTTCACATAAATAAGGCCCCGTAGGGTACTAATTCTTATCTATTTTATGAAATCCTCTGTTTTGAGGAGTTTTCGCTAAGTGCTTGTCCCGCCAAGGGAAAATGCCCGCGCCAACTTGACCCTGCCGACTGATTTACGTAAAGTGGGGTCAAGTGGTTTGAAAGTGGCACGAAGTGGCACAAATACCCGGCTCAACAGCCCCGGGTGCCGCCTTTTTGCTTCCCCCCTGCTTCTTCTCCTCCATGCGTCTGGGTCATGCTCAAAGGTCGGTCCGAGCTCTCGCTGGATGTCAAAGGCCGCATGGCAATGCCGGCCAGGCATCGGGCTGCGCTGATCGACCCGGAGACCGGCCGTAGCGTCGTCGTGACCACCGTGCATCCACGGGGGTTTCTCGTGATCTATCCGTATCGCGTCTGGCTCGGCGTCGTCGCCAGGCTCGAGGCGTTGTCCGATGAGCAAGGCCGCGAGTTGCGCCGCGGGATGATCGGCAACGCGCACGAGGACGAACTGGATGGCAGCGGCCGGATCCTGATCACGCCGGAGTTGCGGGACGAAGGGGGAATCGAGAAGGAGGTCACGCTGGTCGGGGTCGGCAACAGCTTCGAGTTATGGCCGACGCCCGCGTACCGGGAACAGCGGGCCAAGGACCGGGAGAAGCTGGCGGCAGCCGATCTGTCCGGCATTTCGCTCTGAGCACGGGCGGAGCGTCGGGGCATGGCGGGGCAGGGCGATGGGCACCGGGCGGTGCTGTTGGAGCAGGCGGTGGCCGCATTGGCGGTGCGGCCGGACGGGGTGTACGTGGATGGCACGTTCGGGCGGGGCGGGCATAGCGCCGCGATCCGGGCGAGGTTGGGTGAGGCGGGGTGCCTGGTCGCGATAGACCGGGATCCCGAGGCGGTCAGGGTGGGACGGCAGTGGGCGGCGCAGTCGCCCGGGGCGGGGCGGGTCGTCATCGAGCATGCATGGTTCTCGCGGTTCGGCGAAGTGCTGGACGCGCATGGACTGGCGCAGATCGATGGCCTGCTGCTCGACCTGGGCGTGTCGTCGCCTCAACTCGACGATCCGTCGCGTGGATTCAGCTTTCGGGACGATGGGCCTCTCGACATGCGCATGGATACGACGCGTGGCGAGTCGGCCCGGCAGTGGTTGTTGCGGGCGACCGTGCAGGAAATCAGAGAGGCGCTGAAGGACTATGGGGAAGAACGGTTTGCTCTTCAGATTGCAGAGGCGATTGATGCTCGCCGCCAAGCCGCCGGTCAGGACGCTTTCCAGACCACCGGAGAGCTTGCCCGTCTCGTGGCGGACGTCTACGTCCGCCGCCAGAAGCGGCCGGAGGTGGGCAAGAACCCGGCCACCCGCGCCTTTCAGGCTATACGGATTCTCGTCAATCAAGAGCTTGCGGAACTCCAAATCGTACTAGAGCAGGGCGTGGCGCGCTTGCGCCCGGGAGGTCGCCTCGTGGTGATCAGCTTTCATTCGATCGAGGACCGCATGGTCAAGCAATTCATTCATCGAGAGTCCGGTCGCGACGCGCCTCGCGATCCGATCATGGGCACGCCGATCCATGCGCGCCCGCCCCGCCTCAAACCGGTCGCGCGGGTGCTGCCCGGCGCCGATGAGGTCCGTGGCAATCCGCGCGCACGGTCGGCCGTGATGCGCGTGGCCGAAAGATTGGACGAAAGGGGGGCCGCATGAACAAGCTGTCCGTCGTGCTGCTGAGCGTGCTCGTCGTGTGCGCGCTCGGTCTCGTCACGTCGCAGAACCGCGCGCGCCAGACGTTCGTCGAACTCGAGCGTGCGCAGACCGCGGGGCGGCAGGCGTCGCTCGTGTACAGCCAGCTCGAGGTCGAGCAATCGGCGCTGTCCAAGAATTCGCTGATCGACGGCAAGGCGCGTCGCAGCCTGGCGATGCAGGCCGTCACCAATGAAAGGACGCTGCACCTGAACATGACTGCGTCGCGGCCGACCGTGTCGGCGCGCGCGCCGGACACCCGTCCGCTCCGATAGCCCCGTCCCACGTTCACGGCCTCGACGTCATGGCGCGCAAGTCCTCGCAATCGACCCATCCGCTGCTGCGGGTCAAGCTGTCCCCGACGCGGTCGCGGGCGCTGATGCTGATGCTCGCGCTGGCGTTCGTGTCGCTGGCGGCGCGTGCCGCTTATCTGCAGGTGTTCCACGACGACTACCTGCGCGAACAGGGCGGCAAGCGCTACGAGGTCGGCATCGAGCTGCCGGCGTCGCGCGGCCGCATCCTCGATCGCCATGGCGTCGTGCTCGCGGCGAGCCTGCCGGCGCGCAGCGTCGCGGTGTTCCCGGGACAGTTGCACGAGCCGCTGCCGTCGCGCCAGGTCGGTGAACTGGCGCGTCTGCTCGGTCAGCCCGAGCGCGACCTGCGCCTGAAGCTCGAGGAAGAGGATCGCAACTACGTGTACCTGAAGCGCCAGGTCGATCTGGACGTGGCCGGCAAGATCGATGCGCTGAAGATTCCCGGCATCGACATGCGCCGCGAGTACAAGCGTCATTACCCCGAAGGCGAGATGCTGGCGCACGTGCTCGGGTTCACCAACGTCGAGGATCGGGGCCAGGAAGGCATCGAGCTGTCGCAGCAGTCGCAGTTGGCCGGCCAGGCCGGCCATCGCCGGATCATCCGCGACCGGCTCGGCAAACCGATCGAGGACGTCCAGGCGATCCGCGAGCCGCGCGACGGCGGCGACGTCACGCTGTCGATCGACAGCAAGATCCAGTTCCTCGTGCACAACGCGCTGGCCGACGCGATGCGCGAGCAGCGCGCCAAGGCCGCCGCCGCCGTCGTCATCGACGTGCAGACCGGCGAGGTGCTGGCGCTGTCGAACTTTCCGAACTTCAACCCGAACGACCGGCAGCGGCTGTCGGGCGCGCAGTTGCGCAACCGCGTGATCACCGACACGTTCGAGCCGGGCTCGACGATGAAGCCGTTCACCGTCGCGCTGGCGCTCGAACTCAAGAAGACCACGCCGAAATCGGTGATCCAGACCGCGCCGGGCAGGCTGACGATCGGCAGCGCGACGATCGGCGATGCGCACCCGCACGGTCCGCTGACGGTCGAGCAGATCATCGAGAAGTCGTCGAACGTCGGCACCGCCAAGCTGGCGCTGGGCATGCAGCCGTACGACATGTGGAACATGTTCGTGTCGCTGGGCTTCGGTCAGGCGCCGCAGATCGGGTTCCCCGGCGCGGTCGCCGGCCGCGTACGGCCGTACAAGAACTGGAAGCCGATCGAACAGGCGACGATGTCCTATGGGCACGGCATCTCGGTATCGCTGATCCAGATGGCGCGCGCGTACACGGTGTTCGCGCGCGACGGCGACATCGTGCCGCTGTCGATGATGAAGACCGACGGCCCGGCGGCCGGCGTGCAGGTCGTGCGGCCCGAGGTGGCGCGCGCGATGCGCAAGATGCTCGAGATGGCTGCCGGCCCCAAGGGCACGGCGCCCAAGGCGCAGGTCGTCGGCTACAGCGTGGCCGGCAAGACCGGCACCGCGTACAAGCAGGAGAACGGCCGCTACGTGAAGAAATACGTGTCGTCGTTCGTCGGCTTCGCGCCCGCGTCGAATCCGCGCGTGGTGGTCGCGGTGATGCTCGACGAGCCGGGGGCCGGCAAGCACTACGGCGGCGAGGTCGCCGCGCCGGTGTTCTCGCGCATCGTCGGCGACAGCCTGCGCGCGATGCGGGTGGCGCCCGACACGCCGTTCGCCAAGCTCGTGATCCCCGACAAGGCCGTCGAGGAAAGCCTGTGACCACGACGCCCACGACTTCGTCCGCCGCCGCCCTCGAAGGAGGCGCGGCCGCGTCCCCGTTGGCCGCGCAGGTCGCCGCCTGGCTCGCTCGCCAGTTGCCGGCCGGTGCGCGGCTCAGCGGCGACAGCCGGACGCTGGCGGCCGGCGACGGCTTCCTCGCTTACCCCGGCGCCAAGGCGGACGGACGCGCGTTCATCGATCAGGCGATCGGCCGCGGCGTGGCGGCGATCCTGTGGGACGACGCGGGCTACACATGGCAGCACGGCGCGGCAGTCGCGCAGCGGGGCGTGCCCGGCCTGCGCGCGCTGGCCGGTCCGATCGCGGCCGCTTATCTCGGCCACCCGAGCGAGCGGCTCGAGCTGATCGCCGTCACCGGCACCAACGGCAAGACCAGTTGCACGCAGTGGATCGCGCAGGGGTTCGAAGCCCAGGGGCGCCGTTCGGCGATCATCGGCACGCTCGGCAGCGGTCGTGTCGGCCACCTCGACCCGTTCGGGCTGACGACGCCGGATGCGATCAGCCTGCAGGGCATGCTGGCCCGCTTCGTCGCCGAAGGCGTCAAATCGGTGGCGATGGAAGCCTCGTCGATCGGTCTCGACCAGGGGCGCCTGGCCGGTGCGTCGGTGGCCGCGGCGGTCTTCACGAACCTCACGCACGATCATCTCGATTACCACGGCACGATGGCGCGGTACGCGGCGGCCAAGGCGCGGCTGTTCGCGCTGCCCGGTGCCCTGCGGGCGGCGGTCGTCAATGGCGACGATCCGGCGGCGGGGCTGATGATCGCCGCGCTCGATACCGCGCACGGGTTGGTGCGCGCCGGCGGCGCGCCCACGCCGATGCGGATCGGCTACCGCATCGACGCGGACCGTGCCGCCGATGATCGCCGGTTCGCGGCGCCGGCCGTCGATGGCTGGCTGGTCGCCGAGCGGATCGATGCGCGGCCCGAAGGCATGACGGTCGCGATCGGCGGCGACTTCGGGCGTGCCAGCGTGCCGCTGCGCGTGCTCGGTCGCTACAACGTCTCGAACGTGCTGGCCGTGGCCGGCGCGTGGATCGGCCTGGGCATGCGCTTCGACGAGGCGATGACCCGGCTGGCGTCGCTCGAGCCGGTGCGCGGCCGCCTGGAAACCGTCCAGATGGGCCCGGCCGACGACGCCATCGCCGCCTCGCGCGTGCCGCTGGCGGTCGTCGACTACGCGCATACGCCCGATGCACTGGTCAACGTGCTGGGTACGCTGCGCGAGGTCGCCCGGGCGCGCGGCGGGCGGCTGTGGTGCGTGTTCGGCGCCGGCGGCGATCGCGATCCGAGCAAGCGTCCGTTGATGGGGCAGGCCGCCGAGCGGCTCGCCGACCACGTCGTCGTCACGTCCGACAATCCGCGCGGCGAATCGCCGCTGCGCATCCTGGCCGACATCCGTGCCGGCCTGACGCGCGAGCCGGCGCTGACCGAGGGCGATCGCGGCATCGCGATCGCGCGCGCCATCGCGACCGCCGGCGCGGCGGACGTCGTGCTGATCGCCGGCAAGGGACATGAGGACTACCAGGAAATCGAGGGTAAGCGTTTGCCGTTCTCGGACGTCGACCAGGCCCGCATCGCGTTGATCCGCTGGCGGGAGCAGGCGAATGTTTGACTTGAACCAGGCGCTCGGCTGGCTGTCCGGCGCGCGGCTGATCGGCGACGGCACCGTCACCGTGGGCCGTGTGTGCACGGATACGCGCACGGTCGCGCCCGGCGATCTGTTCGTCGCGATCCGCGGCGAACGCTTCGACGCTAATCAATTCGCCGCTCAGGCCGAGGTCCAGGGTGCGGCCGCCGTGCTCGTGGAGCGCGCGGCGGGCGTCGCCGCGTCGCTGCGCGGGCCGGTGATCGAAGTGGCCGATTCGCGCGTCGCGCTCGGCGAGCTGGCCGGCGGGTGGCGCCGTCGCTTCACGCTGCCGACGATCGCGGTCACCGGCAGCAACGGCAAGACGACGGTCAAGGAAATGATCGCGTCGGTCCTGGCCGAGTGGTTCGGCGCCGCGTACCGCCTGTCGACGGCGGGCAACCTGAACAACGACGTCGGCGTGCCGCTGACGCTGTTCGGCCTCGCCGAGACGCACCGGGCCGCCGTCATCGAGCTGGGCATGAACCACCCCGGCGAGATCGCATGGCTGACGCGTATCGCGGCGCCCACCGTCGCGCTGGTCAACAATGCGCAGCGCGAGCACCAGGAGTTCATGCCCAGCGTCGAGGCCACCGCGTACGAGAACGGTGCGGCGATCGCCGGACTGCCGGCCGACGGCGTCGCCGTCTACCCGGGCGACGACGCGCACACGCCGATCTGGCGCTCGCTGGCCGGCACGCGGCGGGCGATCCCTTTTGGCCTGGACCCCTCGCTCCCCGTGTGGGCGGCGCCCGACGCGATGCCCGACGGGTTCGTGCTGAACGTCGAGGGCCAGGCGCTGCCGGTGCGGCTGGACATCGCCGGCCGCCACAACGTGCGCAACGCGCTGGCCGCGGCGGCCTGCTGCGCGGCGATCGGCATCGCGCCGGCGGCGATCGTGGCCGGCCTGCAGTCGTTCGCGCCGGTCAAGGGCCGGCTGGTCCGTTCGATGCTGTCCGACGGCGTGGCGTTGATCGACGACAGCTACAACGCCAACCCGGATTCGGTGCGCGCCGCGATCGACGTGCTGGCGCCCTCCGGCGCGCGGGCGACACTCGTGCTCGGCGACATGGGCGAGGTCGGCAACCAGGGGCCCGCGTTCCATCGCGAGGTCGGTGCTTATGCGCGCGAACGCGGCATCGGCGCGCTGCTGGCGCTGGGCGACGCGACGGTCGACACCGTCGCCGCGTTCGGCCAGGGTGGCCGCCACTTCGACGACGTGGAGGCGCTGGTCGCGCACCTGCGTTCGCAGTTCGCGGCCGGCGACCTGGTGCTGGTCAAGGGTTCGCGTTTCATGCGGATGGAGCGCGTGATCGCGGCGTTGCGCGCGGCTGAGAGCCAGGGTGAAGGCCCGGGCGAACGAACGACGGCCGGAGGGGCGCACTGATGCTGCTCGAAATCGCCCAATGGCTGGCCAAGGACATCCGCGGGTTCGCGGTGTTCAACTACATCACGCTGCGCGCGGTACTGGCGACGCTGACCGCGCTGGCGATCGGCCTGATCTGCGGCCCGGCGCTGATCCAGCGCCTGGCCGCGCTGAAGATCGGCCAGGCCGTGCGCCAGGACGGTCCGCAGACGCATCTCGGCAAGTCCGGCACGCCGACGATGGGCGGTGCGCTGGTGCTGATCTCGGTCGCGATGTCGACGCTGCTGTGGGCCGACCTGGCCAACCGCTTCATCTGGATCGTGCTGCTCGTCACGCTGGGCTTCGGCGCGGTCGGCTGGGTCGACGACTACCGCAAGGTCGTGCACCGCAACCCGAAGGGCATGCGCTCGGGCGAGAAATACTTCTGGCAGTCGCTGATCGGCATCGTCGCGTCCGTATACCTGGCGTTCACGATCCCGACCGATTCGGCGTCGCAGACCTGGGGGCTGTTCAGCGCATGGGTGCGCAGCGGCTTCACGCTCGAACTGCCGGGCAAGGCCGACCTGCTGGTGCCGTTCTTCAAGAACGTCGCTTACCCGATGGGCGCGCTGGGCTTCATCGCGCTCACGTACTTCGTGATCGTGGGCACCAGCAACGCGGTCAACCTGACCGACGGCGCCGACGGCCTGGCGATCCTGCCGGCCGTGATGGTCGGCAGCGCGCTGGGCATCTTCGCGTACGTGGCGGGCAATGCGGTGTTCGCGCGCTACCTGGCGTTCCCGTACATCCCGGGCGCCGGCGAGCTCGTCGTCATCTGCGGCGCGATCGCCGGCGCCGGGTTGGCGTTCCTGTGGTTCAACGCGTATCCGGCGCAGGTGTTCATGGGCGACGTCGGCGCGCTGGCGCTCGGCGGCGCGCTGGGCACGATCGCGGTCATCGCGCGGCAGGAGATCCTGCTGTTCATCATGGGCGGCGTGTTCGTCGTCGAGACGCTGTCGGTGATGATCCAGGTCGGCTATTTCAAGTACACGAAGAAGCGCTACGGACAGGGTAAGCGGATCTTCCGGATGGCGCCGCTGCACCATCACTTCGAAGTCAGCGGCGTCAAGGAGACGCAGGTCGTCGTGCGCTTCTGGATCGTCACGATGATGCTGGTGCTGTTCGGCCTGTGTTCGCTGAAACTGCGGTGACCCGGCGATGAGCGAACCCTTGCACCCCACGCCGCAACTGCAGCTGTTCGATCCCGCGGGTCGGCAGGCGCTGGTGCTCGGCCTCGGCGAATCGGGGCTGGCGATGGCGCGCTGGCTCGCGTCGCGGCAGGCGCGCGTGCGCGTGGCCGACAGCCGCGAGGCGCCGCCCGCGCTGGCGACGCTGCGGCGCGACGTGCCGCAGGCGGAGTTCATCGGCGATGCGTGCGTCGATGGCGTGTTTTCCGACGCGCTGCTCGACGGCGTCGACCTGGTCGCGTGGAGTCCCGGGCTGTCGATCGAGACCGGTCCCGCCGCGCCGCTGTACCGGACGGCGCGCGAGCGCGGCGTGCCGGTGGCCGGCGAGATCGAGCTGTTCGCGCAGGCGCTGGCCATGCTGCGCGAACAGGACTACCAGCCGCGGCTGATCGCCGTGACCGGCACCAACGGCAAGACGACGACGACCTCGCTGGCCGCGCATCTGTGCGAGCAGGCGGGCCTGACCGTGCGTGCGGCCGGCAACATCAGCCCCGCCGCGCTCGATGCGCTGCGCGAGGCGATCGACGGCAATGCGCTGCCCGACGTCTGGGTGCTCGAACTGTCGAGCTTCCAGCTCGCGCTGACCGACAGCCTGCGGCCCGATGCGGCCGCGATCCTGAACGTCACGCAGGACCACCTCGACTGGCACGCGTCGATGGCCAGCTATGCCGCGGCCAAGCAGCGGATCTACGCGCCGGGCACCGTGGCGGTGTGCAATCGCCAGGACGATGCGACGCGGCCCGTCCGCCTGCGCCCCGGTGGCAGGATCGTCTCGATCGGCCTGGACGCGCCGACGGCCGTCGGCGACCTGGGCGTGATCGTCGAGCGCGGCGTCGACTGGCTCGCCGAGGCCACGCCCGCCGAGGAAGTCGTCACCCGGCGCAACAAGCCGCAGCCGGTGCCGGTCCTGGTCAAGCGGATGATGCCGGCCGAGGCGCTGCGCCTGCGCGGCCGCCACAACCTGGCCAACGCGCTGACCGCGCTGGCGCTGTGCCGCGCGATCGGCCTGAAGCTCGCCCAGTTGCTGCACGGCCTGCGCGACTACGAGGGCGAGCCGCATCGCTGCCAGCTCGTCGTGACGATCCGCGGGGTCGAGTACTACGACGACAGCAAGGGCACGAACGTCGGCGCCACGGTCGCGGCGCTCGATGGCCTGGGCCGCCGCGCGGTGCTGATCGCCGGCGGCGACGGCAAGGGACAGGATTTCGGGCCGCTGGCCGACGCGGTCGCGCGCAACGCGCGGGCCGTCGTGCTGATCGGCCGCGATGGTCCGCGCATCGGCGAGGCGCTCGCCGCTAGCGGCGCCGTGCCCGCCGCGAGCGGCGTCACGCTTCATGCGGCCGATGACCTGCCGGGCGCAGTGCGCCTGGCGGCTACGCTCGCGCAGCAGGGAGACGCCGTGCTGCTGTCGCCCGCGTGCGCGAGCTTCGACATGTTTCGCAACTATGCGCATCGCGCCGAGGTCTTCGTCGACACGGTGCGCGAACTGGCGGCCGACGCGGGGGTGCCATGCTGACGATAAGAATGCCCGCGTTCCTGCGACGGGGCGACGAACGCGCCGGCCCCGCCAGCGGCGTGCTGGCGCGACGCGCCCGAGCGGCCACGCTCGAGACCGTCGACAGCAAGATCCTCTGGGTCGTCTCGATCCTGCTGCTGCTCGGCCTGGTGATGGTGTATTCGGCAACGGTCGCGCTGCCGGAGTCGCCGCGCTTCTCGCGCTATACGCCGACGTTCTTCCTCGTGCGCCACGCGTTCGCGATCGGGCTCGGAGCGGTGGCGGCGCTGATCGTGTTCGCGGTGCCGATGCGCCGATGGCAGAAGCTCGCGCCCTGGCTGTTCCTGGCCGGCCTGGTCCTGCTGACGATCGTGCTGATTCCCGGCGTCGGCAAGACCGTCTACGGCGCGCGCCGCTGGCTGTCGCTGTACGTGTTCAACCTGCAGCCGTCCGAGGTGATGAAGCTGTTCGTCGTGCTGTATGCGGCCGACTACATCGTGCGCAAGCAGGACTTCATCCAGGGCTTCAAGAAGGGTTTCCTGCCGATGGGCGGCGTCGTCTCCGTCGTCGGCGTGCTGCTGCTGCTCGAACCCGACTTCGGCGCCACCGTCGTCATCGCCGCGATCGCGATGGGCCTGCTGTACCTGGGCGGCGTCAGCGGCAAGCTGTTCACCGGTCTCGTCGGCGTCGTGGGCATGGTGTTCGTGGCGATCATCACGTTCTCGCCGTGGCGGCGCGAGCGCTTCTTCGCTTATCTCGCGCCGTTCGATCCGGTCAACGCGCAGGGCAAGGGCTACCAGTTGTCGCACTCGCTGATCGCGTTCGGCCGCGGCGAGTTCTTCGGCGTGGGGCTGGGCGGCTCGGTCGAGAAGCTGCACTACCTGCCCGAGGCGCACACCGACTTCCTGCTGGCCGTCATCGGCGAGGAACTCGGCTATGTCGGCGTCATCGTCGTCATCGCGCTGTTCTACTGGCTGGTCAAGCGCGCGTTCGAGATCGGCCGCCAGGCGATCGCGCTCGATCGCACGTTCGCGGGGCTGACGGCCAAGGGCATCGCGCTGTGGATCGGCATCCAGGCGTTCATCAACATGGGCGTCAACGTCGGCCTGCTGCCGACCAAGGGGCTGACGCTGCCGCTGATGAGCTATGGCGGCAGCGGCGTCGTCGTCAACCTGATGGCGATCGCGCTGTTGCTGCGCGTCGATTTCGAGAACCGCGTGATGATGCGCGGAGGCCGGCTGTGAGCGCGCCGACCGTCATGATCATGGCCGGGGGCACCGGCGGCCACGTGATGCCGGGCCTGGCCGTCGCCGAGGCGATGCGCGCGCGGGCATGGAACGTCGTCTGGCTGGGTAATCCCGGCGGGATGGAAGCGACGCTCGTGCCGCGCCACGGTTTCGCGATGCGCTGGGTGCGCTTCGGCGGCCTGCGCGGCAAGGGGCTCAAGACCAAGCTGATGCTGCCGGTCAACCTGGCGCGCGCGCTGTGGCAGAGCCTGCGGGTGATGCGCGCCGAGCGGCCGGCGGTCGTGCTGGGCATGGGCGGCTACATCAGTTTTCCCGGCGGCGTGGCCGCCGCGCTGCTGGGCCGGCCGCTGGTACTGCACGAGCAGAACTCGGTCGCCGGCATGGCCAACAAGGCGCTGGCGCGGCTGGCGCGGCGCGTGCTCGTCGCGTTTCCGGATGCGTTGCCGCGCGCGCAGTGGTGCGGCAATCCGGTCCGCGTCGAGATCGCGCACCTGCCGCCGCCCGAAGCGCGCTACGCGGGCCGCGAGGGGCCGCTGCGCTTGCTGGTGGTCGGCGGCAGCCTGGGCGCGCAGGCGCTGAACACCGCCGTGCCGCGCGCGCTGGCGATGTTGGCCGCCGACGAGCGGCCGCAGGTCATCCATCAAAGCGGCAAGGCCCATAAGCAGGCGTTGGCCGACGCTTATCGCGAAGCGGGCGTCGAGGCCGACCTGCGCGAGTTCATCGACGACATGGCAGCCGCCTACCGCGAAGCCGACCTGGTCGTGTGCCGGGCCGGCGCGATGACGGTCTCCGAGGTGACGGCCGCCGGCGTGGCGGCGCTGATGGTGCCGTTCCCGTTCGCCGTCGACGACCATCAGACGACCAACGCGCGCTTCCTGTCCGATCGCGACGCGGCGATCCTCGTGCCGCAGCCCGAGCTGACGCCCGATCGCCTGGCCGGGCTGCTCAAGGGCATGACGCGCGAGCGGCTGCTGCAAATGGCGATCCGCGCGCGCGCGATGGCGCGCCCCGACGCGACGCGCGACGTCGCCGATATCTGCGAACAGGTGGCGCGGCGATGAAGCACAAGGTCAAGCACATCCACTTCGTCGGCATCGGCGGCTCGGGCATGAGCGGCATCGCCGAGGTGCTGCTGAACCAGGGTTATCGCGTCAGCGGCTCCGACCTCTCGGCCAATGCCGCCACGCAGCGGTTGACGCGACTGGGCGCGCAGGTCGTGCTCGGTCACCAGGCCGCGAACATCGCCGGCGCCGACTGCATCGTCACGTCGACGGCCGTCAAGGGCGACAACCCCGAGGTGCTGGCGGCGCGGGCGCGGCGCGTGCCGATCGTGCCGCGCGCGCTGATGCTGGCCGAGCTGATGAAGCTCAAGCAGGGCATCGCGATCGCCGGCACGCACGGCAAGACGACGACGACCAGCCTGGTCGCGTCGGTGCTGGCCCGCGGCGGCCTGGACCCGACCTTCGTCATCGGCGGACGGCTGAACAGCGCCGGCGCCAACGCGCGGCTGGGCACCGGCGACTACATCGTCGTCGAGGCCGACGAGTCGGATGGCTCGTTCCTGAACCTGACGCCGATGATCGCGGTGATCACGAACATCGACGCCGACCACATGGAGACCTACGGCCACGACTTCGCGCGGCTGCGCCAGGCGTTCGTCGAGTTCACGCAGCGCCTGCCGTTCTACGGCGCGGCGGTGCTGTGCGCCGACGACGTGCACGTGCGCGAGATCCTGCCGTTCGTCTCCAAGCCGGTCATCACTTATGGCTTCGCGTCCGACGCGCGGGTGCGCGCGGTCGACGTGCGCGCCGATGAGGGACGCATGCATTTCACGGTGCTGCGGCCGGGCCGCGATCCGATGCCGGTCGTGCTGAACCTGCCCGGCCTGCACAACGTGCAGAACGCGCTCGCCGCGATCGCGGTCGCCGACGAACTGGAGGTCGACGATGGCGCGGTGGCCGCGGCGCTGGCCGAGTTCCATGGCGTCGGACGCCGGTTCCAGCGCTACGGCGATCTGCCGGTGCCGGCCGCGTCGGGCGGCGGCACGTTCGCGCTGATCGACGACTACGGCCACCACCCGGCCGAGATGGCGGCGACGCTGGCGGCCGCGCGCGGCGCGTTCCCGGGCCGCCGCGTGCTGCTCGCGTTCCAGCCGCACCGCTACACGCGCACGCGCGATCTGTTCGAGGACTTCGTCAAGGTGCTGTCCAGCGCCGACGGCCTGCTGCTGGCCGAGGTCTACGCGGCCGGCGAGCCGCCGATCGTCGCGGCTGACGGCCGTTCGCTGGCGCGCGCGGTGCGCGTCGCCGGCAAGGTCGAACCCGTCTTCGTCGAGGACATCGCCGACATGCCGCGCGCGATCCTCGACCAGGTCGTCGATGGCGACGTCGTCATCGCGATGGGCGCCGGCTCGATCGGCGGCGTCGCCGCCCAGGCCAAGACCATCGCCGACGACGGCAACAGCGGCAACAGCGGCAACGACGGCAACGGCAACGCCGGTGCGCCGCCCGCGCCCCGCCAGGAGTCCGCCGCATGAGCGCCACCACGCCTTCGTCTTTCGACACGCGCTTCGGCAAGGTCGCCGTGCTGCTCGGCGGCCGCTCGGCCGAGCGCGAGATCTCGCTGCGCTCGGGCAACGGCGTGCTGGCCGCGCTGCGCCGCAAAGGGGTCGACGCGCACCCGTTCGATCCGGCCGAGCGGCCGCTCGACGATCTGGCGCGCGAGGGCTTCGCGCGCGTGTTCATCGCGCTGCACGGCCGCTACGGCGAGGACGGCACCGTGCAGGGCGCGCTCGAACTGCTCGGCATTCCGTACACCGGATCGGGCGTGATGGCGTCGGCGATCGCGATGGACAAGGTCATGACCAAGCGGATCTGGCTCACGCACGGCCTGCCGACGCCCGAGTTCGAGGTCGTGCGGCGCGAGGACGCGGCCGATTTTGCGCTGCTGCGCCGGATCCCCGACCAACTGGGACTGCCGTTCATCGTCAAGCCGCCGCACGAAGGCTCGACGATCGGCATCACCAAGGTCCAGGGCTACTCGGAGGTCGCGGACGCGTTCGCGCTGGCCGCGCGCTACGACCACGAGGTGCTGGCCGAAGCGTTCATCGACGGCGCCGAGCTGACGATCGCGATCCTGGGCAGCGGCGCCGACGCGCGCGCGCTGCCGATCATCGAGATCCGCGCGCCCGGCGGCAACTACGACTATCAGAACAAGTACTTCACCAACGACACGCAGTACCTGTGCCCGGCGCCGTTGCCCGAGGCGCTGGCGCAGCGCATCCAGCGGATCGCCGTCGACGCTTACCGCGCGCTGGCCTGCGAAGGCTGGGCGCGCGTCGACGTGATGCTGCGCAAGGCGGATGGCGAGCCGTACCTGCTCGAGATCAACACATCGCCGGGAATGACCGACC
>JAKPAM010000287.1 GCA_029779435.1 Pseudomonadota bacterium
CCCTTGTAGGTGTAGAGCGTCAGCGCGCCGTCCTTCACGTCACCCTTGGCGTCGAACACGATCTTGCCGGTCACGCCGTCGTAGCTGATCTTGGCCAGCTCGGACAGGTACTTCTTGGGATCGGTCGAGTTGGCCTTCTGCATGGCGGCGACCATCACGTTGACGGCGTCGTACACGTAGGGCGCGTAGATCTGCACGTCCATGTTGAACTTGCTCTTGAACTTCGCGCGGAAGTCCTCCATGGCCTTGGCCTTGTCGGCGGTCACGCCACCGGCTTCGGCGCAGATCACCTTGTCGTCGCCGAGCGCATCGCCGGCGAGCTTCGGCAGCTCGCCCGTGCACAGGCCGTCGCCCCCCATGAACTTGGCGTCGATCCCCAGCTGCTTCATCTGGCGCAGCATCGGGCCGGCGACCGCGTCCATGCCGCCGTAGAACACCAGGTCGGGCTTGGCGCCCTTGAGCTTGGTGAGGATGGCGTTGAAGTCGGTGGCCTTGTCGTTGGTGTACTCACGGCCGACGATCTTGCCGCCGGCGGCCTTGGCGGCCTTGGCGAACTCGTCGGCGACGCCCTGGCCGTAGGCCGTGCGGTCGTCGATGATCGCGATCGACTTGGCCTTCACTTCCTTGACCGCATAGCGGCCGAGCGTGCCGCCGAGCTGGCCGTCGTGCGCGACGACCCGGAAGGCCGTCTTGAAGCCCTGCTGCGTGTACTTGGGGTTGGTGGCCGAGGGCGAGACCTGGGGAATGCCCGCGTCCTTGTACAGCTTGGACGCCGGGATCGTGGTGCCCGAGTTCAGGTGGCCGATGACGCCCGCGACCTTGGCGTCGACCAGCTTCTGCGCGGCGGCCGTGCCCTGCTTGGGATCGGATGCGTCGTCCTCGGACAGCAGCTCGAACGTGACTTCCTTGCCGCCGATCTTCAGCTTCTTGGCACTGAGCTCCTCGATGGCCAGCTTGGCGCCGGCCTCGTTGTCCTTGCCCAGGTGGGCGGCGGTACCGGTCAGCGGCGCGACGTGGCCGAGCTTGACGACGGTCTGCGCCGACGCGACGCCGGCCAGGGACGCGAGCGCAGCGGCGACGGCGAGACGGGTCAGGTGAGATCTCATCGAATGACTCCTCGGAATGGATTGGGGTCGACTGCCGTGGGGGTGCGGGCGACCGCGTGCGTGGCGCACAGCGGCGCGAATCCTAGCCCGATTCGCATGGGCGGGCAATCGAGACGCCAGGGCCGTCCGGGGTACCCCTGAGGCCGCGCCGACACGGATGCAGACGTGCGCGCGATGGTGCTAGCATCCTTCGCGACAAGGGCGCGGTGCCGCGAACGATCCGGAGGTCGGGATGCAGGACTACTGGTGGTGGTGGGGGATCGCGGTGCTGCTCGGCGTGCTCGAGCTGGTGACCGGCACGTTCGTGATCCTGATCCTCGCCATCGGCTGCGTCGTGGGAGGGGTGCTCGCATGGGCGGGCACCGGCCTGGCCGCGCAGCTCGTCGGGACGGCGGCAGGTGCGCTGGCCGCCTGGCTGCTGCTGCGCAGTCGCATGCCCCGGCTCGGGCAACGCGCGGTGCAGGCCGATCGCGACATGATTCTCGACATCGGCGAGCGCGTGCACGTCGACCGCTGGGGGGACGACGGCAGCGCGCAGGTCAGCTATCGTGGCGCCACCTGGACGGCCCGGCGCGCTTCCGACGATTCGTCGCCCGCGGCACCGGGCGAACACCGGATCCGGCGCATCGACGGCAACCGCCTGATCATCGTACGGGTCGAGTGAGTCGGGCCCGCCGGCATCGCGCGGCCGTACCCGCGTGCACAGTTCTTCGAGGAGTCTGCAATGTCCGGTAGCCTGATCTTCGCCCTGTTCGTACTGGTGCTCGTGGTGGTGTTCGTGCTGCGCGCGCTCAAGGTCGTGCCCCAGCAGAACGCCTGGATCGTCGAGCGGCTGGGCAAGTACGACCGCACCCTGCCGCCGGGCCTGAACTTCCTCATCCCCTTCGTCGACCGGGTCGCCTACCGGCACTCGCTGAAGGAGATCCCCCTCGACGTGCCGAGCCAGGTCTGCATCACGCGCGACAACACGCAGCTCACCGTCGACGGCGTGCTGTACTTCCAGGTGACCGACCCGATGCGCGCGTCGTACGGGGCGAGCAACTACGTGATCGCGATCACGCAGCTTGCGCAGACCACGCTGCGTTCGGTGATCGGCAAGCTCGAGCTCGACCGCACCTTCGAGGAGCGCGGCCTCATCAACTCCAGCATCGTGGCGGCGCTCGACGAGGCGGCGCTGAACTGGGGCGTGAAGGTGCTGCGCTACGAAATCAAGGACCTCACGCCGCCGCAGGAGATCCTGCGTGCGATGCAGGCGCAGATCACCGCCGAGCGCGAGAAGCGCGCGCTGATCGCAGCGTCTGAAGGGCGCAAGCAGGAGCAGATCAACATCGCCACCGGTGAGCGTGAGGCGCAGATCCAGCGCTCCGAGGGCGATCGGCAGGGCGAGGTCAACCGCGCGCTGGGCGAGGCCGCGGCCATCTCCGCGGTGGCCGACGCCAGCGCCAAGGCGATCGAGCGCATCGCCTCGGCGATCCGCAACCCCGGTGGCGTCGAGGCGGTCAACCTGAAGATCGCCGAGAAGTACATCGAGGCCTTCGCCGGCATGGCCAAGACCAACAACACGATGATCGTGCCGTCGAACCTCGGCGACCTCGCCACGCTCGTCGCGTCGGCCACCAAGGTCGTTGCCGCGCAGAAGGATTCGGCCGGCTGACGCCCGGCGCGTCCCGTCTGCGCCGCTCCGTCCGCACCCGCCCGAGCGCGCCGTCCGGATCCCCCCGAGACGCGCGCGCCCTGCGTCACGCGACACGCGCGCACTGCGCCATCCGACACACCGCACCTGACACGCCACCCCTCCGGCCATGACGAGCGCTCCCTCCCTCATCGCGGGTGTGCGTCAGTTCCTGCGCGCGCACGCGCCGTTCTCGCTGATGTCCGACGAGGACGTCGCCTGGGTCGCCGAGCGGCTGACGTTGGAGTACCACGCGGACGGCGAGCCGATCATCTCGCCCGACGACGGCCCGCCGCAGGCCTGCCTGATCGTCAAGCAGGGGCAGGTCGACGGTGAGCGCAGGCTGCCCGGACAAGGGCTGGCCGGGGCGCCGCAGGCGGTGCTGCACCTGACGCCGGGCGAGGTCTTTCCGGTCGGCGCGCTGATGGCCGACCGCCCGGTCTCCACCATCTACCGCGCGCGCGGCGACACGTTCTGCTGGCGTCTGGCGAAGCCCGACTTCGACGAGCTCACCCGGCGCAGCCCGCCGTTCCTCGACTTCTGTCGTCGGCGGATGGCCGCGCTGCTCGACCTGTCCAACCAGACGCTGCAGGCGAGCTACGCGGCCCAGGCCACGCAATGGCGGGCGA
>JAKPAM010000043.1 GCA_029779435.1 Pseudomonadota bacterium
CAGCGCCAGGTATACGATCAGCAGCACGCACGCACCGAGCAGCCCGAATTCCTCGGCGAACACCGAGAAGATAAAGTCGGTCGTGCGCTCGGGAATGAACTGCAGGTGCGTCTGCGTCCCCTGCATCCAACCCTTGCCCCATATGCCGCCGGAGCCGACGGCGATCGTCGACTGGATGATGTGGAAGCCCTTTCCTAAGGGGTCGGAACTCGGATCCAGCAACGTCAGCACCCGTTGTCGCTGGTAGTCGTGCAACACCGACCACAGCACCGGCAGCGCCGCCAGCCCGGCGACGATCAGCGCCAGGATCACCCTCCACTTCAGTCCGGCCAGATAAATGACATAAGCGCCGGCACCGGCCACCAGGATGGCGGTGCCCAGGTCGGGCTGGCGCGCGATCAACAGCGTGGGCACCGCCAGCAGGATCGCGGCGATCGTGAAGTCATACCAGTGCAGCACGCCTTCGCGCTTCTGGAAGTACCAGGCGAGCATCAGCGGCATCGCCAGCTTCATGACCTCGGACGGCTGCACGCGCGTCACCCCGACGTGCAGCCAGCGACGCGCGCCCTTGGACACTTCGCCGAACAGCGCGACGGCGATCAGCAGCGCCAGGCCGATCAGGTAGATCGGCACGGCCGAGCGCTGCAGCAGCGTCGGCCTGACGTTGGCCATCAGCCACATCACGCCGAACGACAGCAGCATGTTGCGCAAATGGCCGTCGAAGCGTCCCGGAAAATCGGCGGCGGCCGAGGCCATCGCGATCAGGCTCAGCGCCCAGATCATCAGCAGGATCGTCAGCAGGCTCGGGTCGAACACCAGCATGTGCGGCTTGATCCGGCCCCAGATGTCGCGAAAGATCATTCGAAGTTCGCTCCGGGTGGCGAGACGGCACGGCGGGCCGGGGGCGGGACTGGTGCCGGGGCTGGCGCCGGAACGGCGGCGGGAGCTGGCGGAGCCGCGCGCGGCGCCGAAGCCCCGGGCTTGGCCGGTGCCGCAGGTTTAGCCGGTGCCGCAGGCTTGGCCGGCACCACAGGTGTGGCCGACGAGGCAGGCTTGGCCGGCACCGCAGGTGTGGCCGACGGGGCAGGTTTGGCCGGCACCGCAGGTATGGCCGACGAGGCAGGTTTGGCCGCCGCAGCAGGCGCGGCGGGCACCGCCGGTGCCACGGGTGCGGCGGAGGCGGCGGGCGCGGCTGGCGCATCGCTGCCGACCGTTTCGGGCTCCAGGTCGTCCGGAATGTCGCGCATCTCGGGATCGCTGTCCTCGGGCTGCGGGAACGGCATGTCCGTTTCCTTCGGCAGCTTGCCGAGCAGATAGTAGTCGAACGTCTTGCGCGCGATCGGCGCGGCCGACGCGGCGCCGAATCCGCCGTTCTCGACGATCAGCGCCACCGCGATCTTGGGGTCTTCCATCGGCGCGAAGGCGACGAACAGCGAGTGGTCGCGAAACCGCTCGGCGATGCGCTTGGCATCGTAGCGCTCGTTCTGCTTGATGCCGATGACCTGCGCGGTACCGGTCTTGCCGGCCGCCTTGTACTCGGCGCCGGCGAATGCGGCACGGCCGGTGCCCGAGATCATCACGTCGTGCATCGCGTTCTTGACCAGATCGAAATACTCGCGCCGGTAGTCGAGCTGCGCGCTGGGCACCCGCACGGTCTTCTCGCGCTCGCGGCTCACCGGATCCTCGATCTCGCGCACGACGTGCGGCTTCATCACCGTGCCGTTGTTGACGAGGATCGTCAACGCATGCGCGAGCTGCAGCATCGTGAAGCTGTTGTAGCCCTGGCCGATGCCGATCGACGGCGTCTCGCCGGGCAGCCATTTCTGCTTGTAGCGCCGCATCTTCCAGACGGACGACGGCAGGATGCCCGTCGACTCGTGTTCGAGGTCGATGCCGGTCAACTGGCCGAACCCCCACGACTGCATGAAATCGTGGATCTTGTCGACGCCCAGTTCATAGGCGGCGCTGTAGTAGTAAGTGTCCGACGACTTCTCGATCGACTTGCGCAGATCGACGCTGCCGTGCCCGCCAGGCACCGAGTCGCGATAGCGGTGGTTGCCGAGCATGAAGAAGCCGGGGTCGCGGATCGCGTAGCCGGGCGCGCGCAGGCCGCTGGTGAGCACCAGCATCGCCATGAACGGCTTGTACGTCGACCCCGGAGGGTAAGTGCCGCGCAGCGGCCGGTTCAGCAACGGCTTGTTCGGATCCTCGTTCAGTTCCTTCCAGGTCTGCGTGTCGATGCCGTCGATGAACAGGTTGGGATCGAACGTCGGCTTGGACACCATCGCCAGCACGTCGCCGGTCTTGGGCTCGATCGCGACCATCGCGCCACGGCGGTTGCCGTACCAGTCCTCGATCAGCTTCTGCAACCGGATGTCGACCGACAGGATCAGGTTGGCGCCCGGTACCGCGGGCGTGCGCGACAGCGACCGCACGGTGCGGCCGCCGGCCGACACCTCGACCTCCTCGGTGCCGGCCTGGCCGTGCAAACGGCTCTCGTACGACAGCTCGACCCCGGTCTTGCCGATATGCGTGGAGCCGGCATAGTTGGTCGACAGGCCGGCATCATCCAACCGCTGCTTGTCGGACGGTGAGATGCGGCCGATATAGCCGAGCACGTGCGCGCCGGTCTCGCCCAGCGGATAGACGCGGAACTGGCGGGCACGAACCTCGACGCCCGGATACCGGAAGCGCATCGCGGCGAGCTTGGCGACCTCCTCGTCGGTCAGGCGCGTCTTGAGCGGAACCGAATCGTAATTGCGCGAATCCTCGAGCAGGCGCTTGAAGCGGCGCCGGTCGCGCTGCGGAATCTCGACGATCTCGTTGATGAGGTCGATCGTGCGATCGATGCTCTGCTCCAGTTCGCTGGGCACCAGCTCGAGCGTATAGGCCGAGACGTTGTCGGCCAGCAGCAGGCCGTTGCGGTCGTAGATCAACCCGCGCGACGGCGGCACCGGCACCAGCGAGATCCGGTTGTCCTCGGCCTGCGCGTGGAACTGCTCGAAGCGATAGATCTGCAGGAACGACAGCCGCGCGGCCAGCAACGAGAAGCACAGGATGACGAACGCGATCGCCACCCCCAGCCGCAGCCGGAGGCGATAGACGTCTTGTTCGGGGTTGCGGACTTCGACCATCGCCAGGCGGGGGCGTTCTCGGATTCTCAGATCGGCCGGTCTTCGTCGCGCTCGACCGCGCGACGCTGCGGCGCCAGCAGCAGCCAGTCGGCCAGCGGCCACAGCACGGCCGACGCCAACGGCGCCTCGAAGTACGACCAGTCGGGCACGGCGCCGCCGACGGCCATGCGCACCAGCAGCGTCACCAGCCGCGCGACGACGAACATCGGCAGCAGGTGCAGCATCTGGCCGATCGGGCCGAACCACGGTACGCGCCGGTGCATGCTGATCGCCCCGTACGACAGGATCGTGTACGCCAGCGCGTGCTCGCCCAGCAGCGACGCGTCGTGCACATCCATCAGCAGCCCGAACAGGAACGCGATGCCGATGCCGACCTTGCGCGGCTGGTGGATGTTCCAGAAGACCAGCACCAGCGCGAGGAAGTCGGGCACCCAGGGCAGATGCCCCCATGGCAGCACGTTCAGGATGAACGCGACGAGCATCGTGAACGCGATGAACGCCCGATTGGCCGGCAGCAGCAGGTACTCGGTGCGATGCATCACTTACCCTCCTCGGCCGCCTCGATCGCGCGCTTGCGGGCGGCCGCGGCGCCGGCCGGTTCGGGTGGCGGAGGTGGCGGCGGAGGCAGCGTGCTCTTGTCGACGAGCAGCACCAGGACCATCTTGACCTGGTCGACACCGGCGACCGGTTCGAGCAGGATGCGCGAGAACGATGACGTCGAGCCGGTCCGGTCGATCTGCTTGACGCGCGCCACCGGCAGCCCCGGCGGATAGATGCCGTCCAGGCCCGAGGTCACCAGCAGGTCGGCCGGCCGGACCTCGGTGCTGGCCGACAGGTAGCGCAGCTCCATCGCGCCGATGCCCGCGCCATAAGCGACCGAGCGCAGGCTGGTGCGCTGCACTTCGACCGGGATCGTGCTGCCGCGATCGGTCAGCAGCGTCACCTCGCTCGAATGCGAGAACACACGCGTGACCTGCCCGACGACGCCCTTGGCATCGAGCACCGGCTGCCCCGGCAGCAGGCCGTGGTGCATGCCCTTGTCGAGCACGATCTTGCGCGAGAACGGATCCCGGGCGTCGTACAGCACCTCGGCCATCACCGACTTGACGGCCGTGCGCTCGCGCACGCCGAACAACTCGCGCAAGCGGGCGTTTTCGGTGGCGAGCTGCTCGGCCTGCAGCAGCGTCTTGGCGTTGACGGCCTCGATCCGCCGCAGCTCGAGATTCTCGGCGCGCAGCCGGTTGATCTCACCGGTGTATTCGAGCGAGAACGTCAGCACGTCGCGCGGCAGCAGCAGCGTGCGCTGCAACGGGTACAGCGCACTGCCCAGGCCCTGCCGGAACGTGGCGAGCGTGCCGAAGCGCGAGTCGATGATCAGCAGCGCGATCGCCAACGCCGCGAAGAAGATCAGTCGCGCGTGGGCGGAAGGGCCTTGATTGAAGAAGGGAGGCGGGCTGCGGTCCATCGGGCTGCCATCGGACGTCGCGATCGGAGGACGAAGCGAGCGCCTCGGCAGGCTGGCTGGCGGTCGCGAGGCGCTCGCGTCGGCCGGCCGCGTGCCGGATCACTCGTTGGTGAAGATCGTGCCGAGTTTGTCCATCCGTTCGAGCGCCATGCCGCAGCCGCGCACGACGCAGGTCAACGGATCTTCGGCCACCAGCACGGGCAGGCCGGTTTCTTCCATCAGCAGGCGATCCAGGTCGCGCAACAGCGCACCGCCGCCCGTCAGCATCACGCCGCGCTCGGTGATGTCGGCCCCCAGTTCGGGCGGCGTCTGCTCGAGCGCGATCTTGACCGCCGAGACGATCTGGTTCAGCGGATCGGTCAGCGCCTCGAGGATCTCGTTGGACGACACGGTGAAGCTGCGCGGGATGCCTTCGGACAGGTTGCGGCCCTTGACCTCCATCTCCTTGACCTCGGAGCCGGGGAACGCCGAACCGATCGACTTCTTGATGTGCTCGGCCGTCTGCTCGCCGATCAGCATCCCGTAGTTGCGGCGGATGTAGTTGACGATCGCTTCGTCGAACTTGTCGCCGCCGACCCGCACCGAGCCCTTGTAGACCATGCCGCCCAGCGAGATCACGCCGACCTCGGTCGTGCCGCCGCCGATGTCGACGACCATCGACCCCGACGCCTCGGACACCGGCAGCCCGGCGCCGATCGCGGCGGCCATCGGCTCTTCGATCAGATAGACCTGCGACGCGCCGGCGCCCAGCGCCGATTCGCGGATCGCGCGGCGCTCGACCTGCGTCGAGCCGCACGGCACGCAGATGATGATCCGCGGGCTCGGCGAGAACAGCCGCGATTCGTGCACCATGCGGATGAACTGCTTGAGCATCTGCTCGGTGACGGTGAAATCGGCGATCACGCCGTCTTTCATCGGGCGGATCGCCTCGATGTTGCCCGGCACCTTGCCGAGCATCTGCTTGGCTTCGCCGCCGACCGCGGCGATGGTCTTCTTGCCGTTGGGTCCGCCTTCCTGGCGAATCGCGACGACCGACGGTTCATCGAGCACGATGCCCTTGCCGCGCACGTAGATCAGCGTGTTGGCGGTCCCCAGATCGATCGCCAGATCGTTGGAGAAATATTTGCGGAATAACCCCAGCATGGATGGCTGTGCTCAGTGTCTGCTTATTTGAGAAATGGCCTGAATCATACCGTATAATTATTTGGTATATCGATGATTTTTCGTAGTTTTCCGGGGTTTTTTCCACACTTTCCCGGCCTTTCCCCGGCCCTTTTACGACGCATTTCCAGGCTGTTTTTCCACACTTACCGGGCTGCTTCCGATGCTGTCCGCGTCCCCCGCTCGGGGGATGCATCGCGCGCGGAGCGGTCGCGCGCCTCGGCAAAAACCCCTATCGTAGAGCCCCTCGCCCCGCTTGCCCAATCGCATCGGCCCGGTTGTTGTTTCGACGTCGGTTCCCGCGGGCGGGCGGCCGGCCCAACTCCCTCTTTTTTGTCATGTCACTGACCCACGAAGACGTTCGCCGCATCGCCACGCTGGCGCGGCTCGAGCTGGACGAGGCCGAGAGCGCAGCGATGCTCGAACAACTGAACCAGGTGTTCGGATTGATCGAGACGCTGAAGGCCGTCGACACGGCCGGCGTCGAGCCGATGACCCACGCGCAGGCGCTGTCGTTGCGACTGCGCGACGACGTGGTCACCGAGCAGGACCACCGCGACGAGTACCAACGTCCGGCGCCGGCGGTCGAGCAAGGCCTGTACCTCGTGCCCAAGGTGCTCGAATGAGCGCGCCGCACACGCTGTCGGTCGCCGAGCTGCGCGCGGGCCTGGATGCGCGCCGGTTCTCGGCCGAGGAACTCGCGCGGCACTTCCTGTCGCGCATCGAAGCCAGCGGGACCAACGCGTTCATCGACGTGCGGCCCGAACTGACGCTGGCGCAGGCGCGCGAGGCCGATGCGCGCCTGGCCGCCGGCGAGCGCGCGCCGCTGCTGGGCGTGCCGCTATCGCACAAGGACATCTTCGTGACGCGCGGCTGGCGCTCGACCGCGGGCTCGCGGATGCTGACCGACTACGTCAGCCCGTTCGATGCGGCGGTCGTCGAGCGGCTGCGCCAGGCCGGCGCGGTCTGCCTGGGCAAGACCAACTGCGACGAGTTCGCGATGGGGTCGGGCAACGAGAACTCGTACTTCGGCCCGGTGCGCAACCCGTGGGACGGAGACGCGATCGCCGGCGGCTCGTCGGGAGGCGCCGCCGCCTCGGTGGCCGCGGGCCTGGCGCCGCTGGCGACCGGCACCGACACCGGCGGCTCGGTGCGCCAGCCGGCCGCGATGTGCGGCGTCACCGGCATCAAGCCCACTTATGGCCGCGTGTCGCGCTACGGCATGATCGCGTTCGCCTCCAGCCTGGACCAGGGCGGCGCGCTCGCCCGGTCCGCCGCCGACTGCGCGCTGCTGCTCGATGCGATGGCGGGGTTTGATCCGCGCGACTCGACGAGCCTGCCCGCGCCCGATCGCGAGGACTTCGGGCGCGACCTGGACAAGCCGCTGGCCGGCCTGCGCATCGGCGTGCCGGCGGAGTTCTTCGGCGACGGCCTGGACGACGACGTGCGCGCGGCGATCGACGCGGCGATCGCGCAGCTCGAAGCACTGGGCGCGGCGCGGCGCGAGATCCACCTGCCTCGCACCCGGCTGGCGATCCCCGCTTACTACGTGATCGCGCCGGCCGAGGCGTCGAGCAACCTGTCGCGCTTCGACGGCGTGCGCTACGGCCATCGCGCCGCCGAGTACCGCGACCTGAACGACATGTACCGCAAGAGCCGCGCCGAGGGCTTCGGCCGCGAAGTGCGGCGGCGCATCCTGATCGGCACTTATGTGCTGTCGCACGGGTATTACGACGCGTACTACCTGCAGGCGCAGAAGCTGCGCCGGCTGATCGCCGACGATTTCCAGCGCGCGCTGGCCGACGTCGATGTCATCGTCGGACCGGTCTCCCCGACCGTGGCATGGAACCTCGGTGAACGCAGCGACGACCCGGTCCGCAACTACCTGGCCGACATCTTCACGCTGCCCGCATCGCTGGCCGGCCTGCCTGGCATGTCGGTGCCCGCCGGGTTCGGCCGCGGCGGCCGCCCGATCGGACTGCAGTTGATCGGCAACTACTTCGCCGAGAGCCGGTTGCTGAACGTCGCGCACCAGTTCCAGCAGGCGACCGACTGGCATCGGCGGATGCCGTCCGATGCCTGACGCGGGAATGCGTGACAGCCGCCACATGACGCGACGCGCCAACGAGGAGCCTGCGATGACCCACGACCCCCCGATCGACCGCCCGGCGCCGCGCGGCTGGCGCCTGCCGGCGCTCGCGCTGGCCACGGTGCTGCTGGGTTCGTGCGCGCTGCCGGGAATCCCCGGGCTTCCGGGCAGCACGCCGATCGCCTATCGGGCGATCAACCTCGACGGCCGCTGCGCGCAGACCGAGGAAGACGGCTTTCGCGAGAACGCGACGCTGAAGGTCGCCGACAACACCGTCCAGTCGCTGCAATGGCAGTTGTCGGTCGGCAAGCGCGGTTCGTGCCGCTTCAGCGGCAATGATTTCCGCCAGGTGCAAAGCCGGCCGCACATCGAACTGCGCGCCCGCGACGGCGGCGGCTGCAAGCTGATGATCTGGCGCGACGACCGCCGCATCACGCTCGCGCACGCCGGCTGCGAATCGCGCTGCACCGGCGACATCTATGACGAAGCATGGCCGGTGATGTTCGATCCGGCCAGCGGCGCCTGCGCGGCGGCGCGCTGACGGCACGCAGCCCGCTGACGCCGTACCTTCATCGGCCTTGCCCCCCACCCGCTCACCCCTTCCGCCACCATGTCGACGTCATCCCCCTCCGATACCCGTCCCTTCGACGACGGCGCGCAGCCCGCCCTGGTCCGCGGCGCCGACGGCAAGCAATGGGAAGTCGTGATCGGCCTAGAGACCCACACGCAACTGCGCACGCGGTCGAAGATCTTCTCCGGTTCGTCGACGGCGTTCGGCGCGGCCCCCAACACGCAGGCATCGCCCGTCGACCTGGCCCTGCCAGGCGTACTGCCGGTCATGAACCGCGCCGCCGTCGAATGCGCGATCCGGTTGGGCCTGGCCGTGGGCGCCGCGATCGCTCCGCGTTCGGTGTTCGCGCGCAAGAACTACTTCTACCCGGACCTGCCCAAGGGCTACCAGATCAGCCAGTACGAGATCCCCGTGGTCGCCGGCGGCGGCCTGGCCGTGCTGTGGACCGCCGACGACAAGCCCGGTTCGCCGCCGCAGCGGCGCTTCGTGCGGCTGACGCGCGCGCATCTGGAAGAAGACGCCGGCAAGTCGCTGCATGAAGAAGCGATGCGCGCGCTGGGCGGCGTCGCGATGACCGGGCTGTCGGGCATCGACCTGAACCGCGCCGGCACGCCGCTGCTCGAGATCGTCACCGAGCCGGACATGCGCTCGGCCCGCGAGGCCGTCGCTTATGCCAAGGCGCTGCACGGCCTGGTCACCTGGCTGGACATCTGCGACGGCAACATGCAGGAAGGCTCGTTCCGCTGCGACGCCAACGTCTCGGTGCGGCCGGCCGGCAGCGCGGCGTTCGGCACGCGCTGCGAGATCAAGAACCTGAACTCGTTCCGGTTCCTCGAACGGGCGATCGACTTCGAGGTGCGCCGCCAGATCGAACTGATCGAGGACGGCGGCACCGTCGTGCAGGAAACGCGCCTGTACGACCCCGATCGCGACGAGACGCGGTCGATGCGCAGCAAGGAAGACGCGCACGACTACCGCTACTTCCCCGATCCCGACCTGCCGCCGCTGGTCATCGACGCCGGCTGGATCGAAACGGTGCGCACGGCATTGCCCGAACTGCCGGCCGACAAGCGCCGGCGCTTCAGCGACGACCACGGCCTGTCCGAGTACGAGGCCGCCACGCTGACCGCCAGCCGCGCGATGGCCGACTGGTACGACGCGCTGGTCGCGGCGCTAAGGACGCTAACCGGTGAGGCGCACGCCAAGCCGGCTGCCAACTGGATGCTCGGCGAACTGTCGGCCGCGTTGAACCGCGACGACGTCGCGATCGAATCGGCGCCGATCCGCCCGGCTCAGCTCGCGGCGCTGATCCGCCGCGTCGTCGACGGAACGATCTCGAACAAGGGCGGCAAGGATGTGTTCCAGGCGTTGTGGAGCGGTCCGGACGCGCCCGCGGTGCAAACTGGCACGCAACCGGCCGATGACGGAAAGATCCACGCGTCGACCGCTGCCACCGACGCCAAGGCCGACGCGCAAACCGCTGCCGCCCGCGTCGACGCGTTGATCGAGTCGCTGGGCCTGCGCCAGATCAGCGACAGCGGCGCGCTGCAGGCGATCGTCGACCAGGTCGTCGCCGCCAATCCGAAGTCAGTCGAGGAGTTCAAGGCCGGTAAGGACAAGGCGTTCAACGCGCTGGTCGGCCAGGTGATGAAGGCCTCGCGCGGCAAGGCCAATCCGCAGCAGGTCAACGAACTGTTGCGCGCGCGGCTGGATGCATCGTGAGGCTGGCCCGATGACCGCCAGATCGAACATGGGGCCGAATCCCGAACCAGGAGCGGAGCCAAGCGCGGAACCCCGTGCAGAGCCAAGCGCAGAGCCAAGCGCAGAGCCGGGCGCGGAACCGGGCGCAGAATCGAACGCAGAACAAAAGACCCGGCCAAGCGCCGGATCGCCGACGGCCGGCAACGGCGCGCTGGTGCTGTTCTCGGGCGGCCAGGATTCGACGACCTGCCTGGCCTGGGCGCTCGAACGCTACGCGCGCGTCGAGACGATCGGCTTCGACTACGGCCAGCGCCACCGCATCGAACTGGATTGCCGAGAGCCGGTCCGCCGCGAGGTCGCCGCGCTGTCCACGACGTGGGCAGGCCGGCTCGGCGACGACCACCTGTTGGCGCTGCCGGTGCTCGGCGCGATCAGCGACACCGCGCTGACTCGCGAGACGCGCATCGCGATGACGGCCGGCGGCCTGCCGAACACGTTCGTGCCCGGACGCAACCTGATGTTCCTGACGCTGGCCGCCGCGCTCGCTTACCGACGCGGGCTGTCGACGCTGGTCGGCGGCATGTGCGAAACCGACTACTCCGGCTATCCGGACTGCCGGGACCAGACGATGCGCGCGATGCGCGACGCGTTGTCGCTGGGCATGGACCGCCCGTTCGCGATCGAGACACCGCTGATGTGGCTCGACAAGGCGCAGACCTGGCAGCTCGCGTTCGACCTCGGCGGGCAGCCGCTGGTCGACGTGATCCGCGACGCCACGCATACCTGCTATCTCGGCGAACGGGGCGACGTCCATCCATGGGGGCATGGCTGCGGCCGATGCCCCGCCTGCACGCTGCGCGCCAACGGCTTCACACAGTGGCGGCAGGGCCGATCAGCCGGATGACGGCGGCGCCAGCCGGACTCAGCGGCCGGCGCCGGGCTCGCGCAGCAACTGCACGAGCCGCTCGGCATCGGCATCGAAACGCCGGCCGACTTCCTCGATCTCCCCGCGTACGCGCAGGATCGCCGTATCGTCGGCCAGGATGCTCTGCGCGATGATGCGGATGTTGCGCTTGGCCTCGGAGATCTGCGCCGGATTCGTCATCGTGGCCAGTTCGGCATTCGCCTTGCTCAGCTCGCGATGGCTGCCGATCATCCTGCTCTGGGCCAGCGATATCTCATGGTTCAGGTCAGCGATCTGCCGGCGCCGCGCCGCCTCCAGCGCCTGCAGGTTCTCGTAGGCGATCAGCAGCGCCTTGTCGCGCGAGCGGTCCTGTCGCTCGCGCAGCGCCTGCACGCGGGCCTGCTCGTCGGCGACGGCCTTGTGCTGCAACTGCTCGCGCGTCAGCGGCGCCGGGATGTTGCGCGTCGTGATGCCGTTGGCGTTCATCTCGCGCAACGGCTGGTTCGCGCATTCGGGGATCGGGCGATCGCTGTTTAGCACGCGCCCGGTATCGTCCCGGCACGAATACAGCGTCGTCGGCTTCTTGTTCGACTGCGCGTGACCGGCCAGCGGCCAGCACAGCGCCAGCACAGCGCCAAGCATCAGGACCAGCAACCACCCGCCGGTTCCCCGCCACACGGCGAGCGCCTCGGCCACCATCCCCTTCGTCGGCACCGTGGGGACGTGCAGGAACAGCCCCCCGTCCCGACCGCTTTCGGATCCATGGCCCGAAAACGATCGTCGTGAGCCCCCATGCCAACCGTTGCCGCCCGTGCGATGGGGGCAGGAACGGCCAGAATCCCGCGGTACCGATGCGACCATCCGGCGAGTGTGTCATGCGCCCTCGACCCCGCCGCAACGGCCCGCGATGGCTGGCTCGCACGCCGCGACGGGCGGCGTGCCACTGTCGTGGCCGGCGCGCGGTGATGAAAATCACCGGAACGGAATCACTCGGCCAGGGTGATACCGACCGTCGGTCAGCGGGCGCCGCCGCCGGCCGGCAGCGACGACAGGCTGACGCCGTAGCGCTCGCGGTAGGCGGCGATCTTTTCGCGGTACGGCATCAGTTCGCCCGACGCGTGCGAACCCGAATCCAGGTACGTGAAGATGTCGCCGAGCGCCGCGATCGAGATCACCGGGATCCCGTAGTCGCGCTCGACCTCCTGCACGGCCGACAGATCGCTGACCTGGTCGGCATCGCCGCCGCGCTCGCAGCGGTCCAGCGCGATCAGCACGGCGGCCGGCGTCGCCCCCGCGTCGCGGATCATGCGCACCGACTCGCGCACCGACGTGCCCGCCGAGATCACGTCGTCGACGATGACGACCCGGCCCTGCAGCGGCGCGCCGATGACGTTGCCGCCCTCGCCGTGGTCCTTGGCTTCCTTGCGGTTATAGGCGAAAGCGATGTTGCGTTCCTTGCGCCACAGCGCGATCGACACCGCGCTGACCAGCGGGATCCCCTTGTAGGCGGGGCCGAACAGCATGTCGAACTGGAGATGGCCGGCCTTCTCGGCATCGAGCAGCGTGCGCGCATAGAACTCGGCCAGCCGCCCGAGTCGCGCGCCGTCATGGAACAGCCCCGCGTTGAAGAAGTACGGGCTGAGCCGGCCGGCCTTGGTCTTGAACTCGCCAAACCGCAGCACGCCGCTGTCCATCGCGAAGCGGATAAACTCCGTACGCAAATCCTGTCTGAGTTCCTGGCTCACGAGAATCCCCTGCAAAGGCATCGAACGGCGTCATGATACGGATCATCACCCTGAACCTGAACGGCATCCGCTCGGCCACCCGCAAGGGCTGGCTCGATTGGGTGGGGCGGCAATCGGCCGACATCGTCTGCGTGCAGGAGGTCAAGGCGCAGGACAAGGATCTGGACGACAGCATGCGCTCGCTGCCCAGCGACCAGGGGCCGTTGACCGGCTACTTCCACCTGGCCGAGAAAAAGGGCTATAGCGGCGTGGGCCTGTACACGCGGATCCCGCCGCTGTCGGTGCGCTACGGGTTCGGCGACGAGGAGTTCGACAGGGAAGGCCGGTATGTCGAGGCCGACTTCGGCACGTTCGCGGTCATCTCGCTGTACCTGCCGTCGGGTTCCAGCTCCGAGGAGCGCCTGGCCGCCAAGTTCCGCTTCATGGAGCGCTTCCGCCCACACCTGGCCGCGCTGGCCGTCTGCGGCCGCCAGGTCGTGATCTGCGGCGACATCAACATCGCCCACAAGGAGATCGACCTGAAGAACTGGAAGTCGAACCAGAAGAACTCCGGCTTCCTGCCCGAGGAGCGGGCCTGGCTCAGCACCGTGTTCGACGAGCTGAGTTTCGTCGACGTGTTCCGCCTGCTCGACCAGCGGCCCGAGCAATACACGTGGTGGAGCAACCGCGGGCAGGCCTGGGCCAAGAACGTCGGCTGGCGCCTGGACTACCAGATCGCCACGCCGGGCATCGCCGCCACCGCGCGGCGCGTCGAGATCTTCATCACCGAACGCTTCTCGGACCACGCCCCCGTCACGATCGACTATGCGTTCGAGCGCTGACGTCGCGCCGCGCCCCGGGCGCGAGCCGCTGACGCGGCAGTACCTGCAGGTCTTCGCCAATCCGCGCATCGCGGCGATGCTGCTGCTCGGCTTCGCCAGCGGACTGCCGCTGGCGCTGTCGACCGGCACGCTGCAGGCCTGGCTGACCGTCGAAGGCCTGGACATCAAGACGATCGGCTTCTTCGCGCTGGCCGGCCTGCCCTATACGTTCAAGTTCGTCTGGGCGCCGCTGCTCGACCGCTTCGAGCCGCGGCTCGGCCGCGTGTTCGGCCGCAGCCGGGGCTCGCGCCGCAAAAGCTGGCTGTTGCTGACGCAATTGGGCCTGGCGGCGGCCTGCTGGGCGATGGCCACGCTCGATCCGCGCGCCTCGATCGGCCTGGTCGGCGCGTGCGCGGTCGTCATCGCGTTCCTGTCGGCGTCGCAGGACGTGGCGTTCGACGCCTATCGCAACGATCTGCTGCCGGCCGACGAACGCGGCGCGGGCGCGGCGGTCTCGGTGCTCGGCTACCGGCTGGCGATGCTGGTCTCCGGCGGGCTGGCGCTGATCATCGCCGACCAGTGGATCGGCTGGCCGGCCACGTACCGCGTGATGACCGGCGTGTTCGTACTGCTGGCGATCGCCACGCTGTTCGTTCCGGTCGTCGAGAGCGCCTGGCGCCCGACCAGCGACGCGCGCCGCGAGCTGATCGGCTTCGTCGCGATGGTGGCCGCCGGGGCGCTGGCCTGGTTCGTGCTGCGCGCGGTGCCGTGGCCACTGATCCTCGGCGAGGCCGCGGGCAACCGCTTCGTCGTCCTGGCCGTCGACACGCTGATGATGGTGGCCGCCGGGCTGGCCGCGCTGTTCGCGGCGCGCGCCGTGGGCTTTCCGTCGTTCGTCGAGCCGTGGAACGCGTTCTTCTCGCAGCGCCATGCCGCCTGGCTGCTCGCGCTGATCGTGCTGTACAAGCTCGGCGACGCGTTCGCCGGCGCGCTGTCCACGACGTTCCTGATCCGGGGCGCGGGGTTCTCGCCGGCCGAGGTCGGCACCGTCAACAAGGTGTTCGGGCTGATCGCGACGATCGTCGGCGCGCTGGTCGGCGGCATCTGGCTGGCGCGCCGCCCGCTGTTCGAATCGCTGCTGGTGTTCGGCGTGCTGCAGGCCGTGTCCAACCTCGGCTACTGGGCGCTGTCGGTGCTGCCCAAGCACTTCGGACTGATGGCCGCGGCGATCGGGCTCGAGAACCTGTGCGGCGGCATGGGCACCGCGGCGTTCGTCGCCTTCCTGATGACGCTGACCGACAAGCGCTTCTCGGCCGCGCAGTACGCGCTGCTGTCGGCGCTGTCGGCGGTCGGACGCGTCTACGTCGGGCCGGCCTCGGGCGTGCTCGTCGAGGCGTTCGGCTGGCCGACGTTCTTCCTGATGACGGTGGCGACGGCGCTGCCCGGCCTGCTGCTGCTGCTGCTGCTGAGGCGAACGATCGACCGGATCAGCCGGCCCGCGCCCGCGATCAGCACGATCGACGATCGCGACTGACCACGGACCGGGGCCGAGGCAGGCGCGCCGGCCTCGACCTTCAATGCCCGGTCAGAACGCGACCCAGGGCCCCGCGACGCCGCCCACCACGTTGGGCGCCCCCTCGCCCTCGAACGCCGTATAGACCCTGCGCCCGAAGAAGAACGGCGCGCCGAAGTCGAAGCTGCCCGCCAGTGTCGTCGTCGCGCCGAACCCGTCGAACACGTCGTTGCGCCAGTTCGCCTGGTACGTCTTGTACATGTTGACCAGCGAGAAGTTGACCGTGTTGGTGATGCCGTTGCCGCCGGTCACGGTCGCGCTGATGGCCTGCGTCGACAACGGGCAGTAATAGCGGTCGTAGTCGTTGGCCGTGCACTTCGGAATCTGCGAATCGTTGAAGAAGTAGAAGTTCGATCCCGAATCGAAGAAGCTGCTGGCCAGCGCCGTACCCTTGTAGGTCGCGGTCAGATACCCGTTCGTCGGCGACAGCGTCAGGATCGGCGTCGCCGCCGCCAGCGCGTTGTTGGCGCGCGTGTTGATCCCCAGGATCAGCGCCCCCGTCGCCTTGGACGCCCCGCCGGCGGGCACGCTCGGCAGCGTGACGATGACGCCGTTGTTGTCGCCGGCCAGCCGGGCGACCGGATTGTGCACCTGGTCGGCGAGCGCGACCGTCGTCTTGACGCAGCCATCCGCAGGGCAGCGGAAGTAATAGCTGCTCGTCGTCCCGACCACGCACTGCATGCCGCAATCCTGCAGGAAGGTGCTGATGCCCAGGATGCCGTTGGCGCCGAAGTCCGCGACGGTGTTCTGATAGGGCCCCGGGCAGTTGGCCTCGGGAAGCTTGGCCGAGGCCTGGTCGCCGATCATGTGCACCGGCACCGACGACAGACGCTCGCCGCCCAGTTCGACGTCCAGCGTGCGCAACCGTCCCCAGACCGTGCCGTCGACATAGGCGAAGCACTCGGCCAGCGGTTCGCCGGCCGCGTTGTCGACATCGCCCGGCGCCGCCGCTCCGTTCAGCACCGACGAGATCAGGCGCAGGCCGGTCGAGCCGGTATCGAGCAGGATGTGGTCGAGCGTCTGGCACTGCGTCGTGCTGCCCGGCGTGCAGACCTTCAGCGATACGAACGGCACGTTGATCGCGTTGCCCGACGGTCCGCCATCGATGACGACCGGCACGACGTTGACCGCCGCCGGCGTGTTCGTCGAGACCTCGGGCCCGAGGTTGCCGCTGCCACCATTGTTGTCGTCGTGCCAGGATTCGCCGCCGCACGCGGCGAGCAGAAAGGCCAGACCGGCCAGCGCCAACACGCGCACGCAGCCTTGCCGCCACCGCGAAGCGGTCGTGATCGCATTCGTCATTGCAGAGTCTCCAGGTCGACATTGGCGGGCATCAGCGACGGGACGTACGCGCGCCCCTTGAAGCCGCGCATCCGCCCGCCCGATTCGACGACCAGCGCGTCGGCCTGCATCTGCACCGGACCGCGCAGCCCCTGCTGGCGCCGCTGCTTCAGATAATCCGCGTAGCGCGCGTAGTAGTCGCCGAACAGGGCCGGCAGGTTCGGCATCTGCGGCCCGTCCCAGGCCACGCAGAAGACGACGCCCTTGGCATCCACGTATTCGCGCACGGCGGTGCCCGCCTCGGTGCGACTCTCCTGGATCCGGTAGGCATCCGCGCCGGCACCGGCCGAGCGGATGGTGATCGCCGGCGCGGCGGCACCGCCATCGGCGGGTGCGGTGGACGCCGCCGCATTGGGCGCCCCGCCGAGCACGGCCAGGGCCGGCGCGCAGACCAGCGCGCACCCCAGGCCGGCGGCCAACGAAAAAGTCGACAGCTTCATGGACATGAGCCTCCGTTATTCAATTCGAATCCCTGCTGATGCGGTGACGGGTGCAGCGGTGGTGCGGCGATCGGACACCGAGACGTATGCTGCGACCGGTACCGGAATTGATGCTGCGTCGTCCGGCGCGCGCATCCCTGGCACCCGATTGTCGCCGACCGGCGAA
>JAKPAM010000024.1 GCA_029779435.1 Pseudomonadota bacterium
GACGATCGGCTCGGGTTTTGGTCAATGTGATCCCGGGGCCGGTTACTCGTCCATTCAATCTGGCGTAAACGGCAACTCCGCACCTAGCGTGACGGTCGTTCCGGATGCTGGCGTGCCGTATGTCACGATGTCCAATACTGGTGAGGCGACCATCGAAGGGACATTCGGCAACCGCGCCGCCACGATTCTGCAAGGTGCCAAGGTGACTTGGTCGCGCGATGCCGGCGGTTCCTGGTCTTGCAGCACCACGGCGCCACTGACATTCGTGATCTCGGGCTGCTCGAACTGATACGCTGCAAAGCATTCGGGGGGGGCCTCCCCGATTGCCTATGAAGTTGTTCACGCCGCTCCGGTTTCGGAGCAATGGCTCGTCGACGATCGAACGTCGTCCCGGATCATTCTGACTGCGCGAACGGAGGATCTCTATCCATCGCCTGACGATGGGGGGATTGCATGCAGCCTCGGACTGCATCCAATGACGTCACCGCCGAAACCCGAGCAGGTTCGCGCGGGCTCGTCGCCAATTTCTTGCCGGCAGCACGGATAGTCCGCCAGAGCACGCCCTTCGGACTGGCGTGCCGACTTAAAGCGCGGAATTAGCCTCCTGATGGATTGCCGCCATACGCTAGGGCCGGTGCAATGGGCGCCGTCATGCAAGCCAATGAACAAGACCGCGCTCCCGGCGTGCCGGACGACGATGCATCGAATGGCAAGGATGCGTCGGGCACTTTCATGCCAGCCGTATCGAGCCTTGCCGTGCCTCCAGATACTTTCGACAGCCCCTGGAAGGACGCGATAGCACAAGCCTTTCCGGAGTTCCTCGCGTTCTACTTCCCCGCAGCCCATCGCGGGATCGATTGGACACGCGGTCATATGTTCCTGGACACCGAGCTGCGCGGCATCCTGCGCGAGGCCGATGCCGGTGTGCGGCATGCCGACCAACTGGTACAGGTGCATCGCAAACGCGGCGGACCGGGTTGGGTCTATGTCCACGTCGAAGTGCAAGCCACGCGCAAGGCCGATTTCGAGCGGCGAATGTTCACCTACAGCTATCGGCTGTTCGAGCGCTTCGGTCGTCCGGTGGCCAGCCTGGTGGTGCTGGCCGACCCGCATCGGCGCTGGCGTCCGGACGGATACGGTTTCGAGCTGTTCGGCAGCCGGCACTGGCTGAGCTTTCCGACGGTCAAGCTGCTGGATTACAAGGCTGACATCGACTCGCTGTTGGCGAATCCGAACCCGTTTGCGTTGGTGACGGCCGCGCATTTGCTGACGCGCCAGACGCGCAACCAGCCCCGGCAACGGCTGGCGGCCAAGTGGAAACTGGTGCGGTTGCTGTATGAGCGGGACTGGAGCAAGGAACGAGTGATCGGCTTGTTCAAGGTGCTGGACTGGATGATGTCGTTGCCCGATGCCTTGGAGGGCAGGCTGTGGCAGGATATCGAAGCGTTCGAGGGGAAACGGAACATGCCTTACATCACCAGTGTCGAGCGGATTGGGATGCGCAAGGGGTTCGAGCGGGGCCGCGAGCAGCTTCTGCTGGATCAACTCACTCATCGCTTCGGTCCCCTGTCCGAGGCGGCCGTCGCCCGTGTCGAATCCGCCACAGCCGCGGACATCGACCGCTGGGCGCGCCGGGTGCTGGACGCCAGTTCACTCGACGAGGTTTTGTCGGACGACGCATGACTGACAGGTGTTTGCCTTTCGGGACAGCGCGCCGACGATAGTCCTTGCGCGCTACTCCGGGGTCTCGGCCCTGCTGATGAAGGCGGCGCTTTGGGACAGCTCAACTGCGGCTTCCCGCAGCAAATCTGTATCCACGGCCGGATCGCGAAGGCGAGCAGCCATTGCCAGCGCCCGCGTCGCGCGCTGCGGATCTTCGCCGAGTTTGCGCAGCCGCGCTCGCGCCTCGTTCAGCCGCCGCGCCGTTTCCGGCGCCAGTTGCGGCCTTTGCAGAACTTCATCGATGTGAAGCACGGCCGAGCCCGACAGCAGTAGGGCGAAACCCCTGTCGATGAGCGCCTGCATGTTCGTACCGATCTTGTCGCCCCAACTCACCAGTTGCAGGATCCGATGGTAGAACCTTGCGCGCAAGAGAGGACGGTGGTGCGAGGCATCGCGCTGTCCCGCCATCGTTTCGATCTCACGCACCATCATGGCGACGAGTGTGCGCAGCCGCCGTTGCGGGCTGACGGGAAAGATCAGCAGGAAGGCGATCCATCCGACCGTCGGACCCAGGATGACGGCGACACCGGCCGTCAGGGAATGCATGAAGCTGCCGGCCAGCGGCCATGCCGGCTGCAGCAGCAGCAGGACGACCATGCTGTAGTCGAAACCGACCGGACCCCAGACGCGTCGATGGGCAAACAGGAATCCGCCAACGAAGATGAAAGGCATCATCCACAGCACGAGGCCGAGTTCGCCGTTCGCCAGCGGCCAGGCCAGCCAGCGGCAGACCAGCGCGGCCGTGACGCCGAGGCTCTGCCCGACCAGGACCTGGCGCATCATCACAACCGGATGGTCGGCGGTGGAGAAGACGGTCATCATGATGGCCGCTCCAAGTAGCATGAAGACGGCGGCATCCCACCCAGTCACGAGCCAGGCGGCTCCGACGGCGAGTGTGACGGCGCTTGCGCGTAGCATCGCCTCGCGCGCGCCGATCCAGTCGCGATGCAGGATTACCGGATACAGCGTGCGGCCGGCGCTATGGGATTCGTCCCGCTCCGCCATCGTCTGCGTGATCCCCGTGGCGAGCCCCACGAAGGCGTCGCGCAGCACCGGGTCGGAAGCAGCCAGCCCGGCCGCCCGATGCAGCGCCGCATGGGCGGCATCCGGCCGATAGGGGTCGCCATAGGCCTCGGCCGCTTCCCGCAGCGCCGCGATCAGCGGCTCGTTGTCGAGTGGTCGCAGCGGCCGGCGCATCCACAGCAACAGGGCGACCTGCGGCAACAGCAGGTGGCGGACCGCGCGGACGGTATCGCGCGATCGAAAGGAGCCGGCCGCGTGGTTGTCCAGTCCGTTTTCGATCGCCGCGATCTCGCGGAGCAGAAGGTAGTGCTCGTTTCGACCCGGCGTTTCGCTTCCATCGAGATGCGCGAGGAGGGCGCGAAGAATGCGGCCCGAGAACTGACGCGCTCGCCGGGCGGGATCATCGGGATCGGCGCGCGTGGCGAAGACCCAGCCGATGGCAAGCGCCACCAGCACACCGAGCAGCACGGTCAGCAGGCGGTCGATGCCGACGGCCAGGGGACTTGCCGAGTGAGCGCTGTGCAGCAGCGCGACCATGGCCGCCGAATAGCCGGCCAGCATGGCGCCGTAAGAGGCGAAGCCGCGCAGGATATTACCGGCGCCGGCGCACAGTCCGATCCATAATGACAGGCCGGTGGCGATCACCCATGGCTGCCCCGCCGAGACGATGAGCAGGCCGATGCCGAAAAGCACCCCGAGGATCGTTCCAAGCGCACGGTAGGCACTTTTCTCCAGCAGATGTCCGCGCATCGGCTGCGAGGCTGCCCAGACGGTCATGCCGGACCATTGCGGATGCTCCAGGCCGGCCAGCCAGGCGATCAGCACGGCGCAGCAGGCGGCGAAGGCCGTGCGAAGCGTAAAGCTCAAGCGAACCGTGTCGAAACCGAGGCGCTCCAAACTCGCGCGCAATGTCCGCAATGTCATGTCCGGTCGCCCTTCGCTCTGGAACATCGCCTTGATTGGCCGTTGGATGCGCTCGATCCGCATCCGCGCCTCAGTGTGGTCAGGATAGGTTGGTTTTTCCAAGCGTCAATCGGCACGACGCAGCGATGTGGCCCGGGCTGGGTCTATGTCCACGTCGAAGCGAATGCCACGCGCAAGGCCGGCTTCGAGTTGCTGTACGAGCGGGACTGGAGCCGGGAGCGTGGGGATCGGCTCGTTCAAGGTGCTGGACTGGATGATGACGTTATCCGATGCCTTGGAGGACCGACTATGGCTGAGTGTCGAAGCGTACGCTACGGCGGCGGATATCGACCGCTGGGCACGCCGGGTGCTCGACGCCGGCACTCTGGACGAGGTCTTATCGGACGACGCAGAGGATGTGCCTCAGCGCGAGTGGCTGCGCTCACCGCTGAATGCGCGCCAACGCCAGTACCGCGTCCGGCACCGGCTGCTCCGCCGCGCGAAGCATTTGCAGCAGTTGGTGCGCCGCGGAATGGATCAGGTGTTCGTGTGTCAACGAATCTACATAGGCGCGCCAATGCAGGCGGACGAACTTCGCCAGGTTGCGCACATGCCGTTCCGGCCAGTCGGCCGCACGCGGGTCGTAGCGCAGCACCGCAAGATCGGCCAAGTTGGATGGAGGGAGTCCGGCGTCCGCGCGCATCAGCAGGAAGGTAGGACAGTTCGCGCCATGCGCCAGGCCTACCTCGTTCGCGACGTTGAGGTTGTGCGCGGACAGGTCGGCCATGACGGCTGCACAGCGGGCGATCAAGGGGGCGATGAACGGGTAGTATTCTTCCTCGACAAGACCGCCCCAGGCGCGAATCGCGCGAAACCCCGCGCGCTCGAGCGCCGGTCGGTAGAGGTGGCTGAAATACCCGGCATACGGTTGCGCAAAGGACATCGCGACGAAGCAGGTGTCGGATTCAGCGCCCAGCGGTTGCAAGAGATCGGCCAGCAGCAGGTACACCTGCGTCACCATCGCGTTCGCATCTTTGCCACGCGCTGCGCGTGAGAGGCCCCGCGAGAACTTGTCGAATGCCAAAGGTCCCAGCCCTAAGCGCTTGAGTTCGGGCACAACCTTAGCCTTGAGCGCGAGGCGCTGCGCGGGCGTGGTACTGACATAGGCGCCGGCGAACAGCGAAGCCATCTCACCCAGACCGCAGCACAAGTGGAGGGTCGCATTCCGAATGTGGAGCTCCGCCTTGATTCCGGGCATGAGCTTGACGTATGCCGCAACATAGGATTCATGTCGGGCGGGAAGCCGGACATCGATGCCGATCTCGTCAAAGAACTCGTGCACTCGGGTTCGAATGGCGCGGTAACGGGGCTTTGCCAGTCGTTGCTGGCCAGTGCCGAGGAACGCCCCCAGGCAATAGCCGTTGAAGCGCGAGTACAAAGGGCTGTAGCGAACCGGCACTGGCATGGCGTGTCTCGCCTGAGGCCTGGGATGTTGGATCGTACAGGCGCCTGCGCGCGAGGTCATCCTCGAGGCGATGAGGCCGCGTTTGGCCGTGCAGCCGCTTGCCTCGTCATCCGCGCATGCAGCTTGATTGCCGAGTCACGCGTGGATGTTGATCAACCGAATAGAGCTGGCCCAGCCGAGGAGGGCGATGAGGCTTTCGGACTAGCGTACCGATTGAGCGAGCAGATCGGCTTAGCGTCCCGGTGGATTGCAGCCGCGCACCAAGGCCGCTGTAATCGGTGCCGTCTGCAAACCGGCGAACAAGACGGTGTGCTGGTGCGGCTGCTATACGAGCGGGACCGGGGCCGAGAACGGGTAATCGGTCTGTTCACGGTGCTGGACTGGATAATGGCCGTATCCGATGCCCTGGAAGATCGTCCCTGGCAGGATATCGAAGCGTTCGAGGGAAAAGGAACATGCTGACATCACCAGTGTCGAGCGGATCGGGCGGCGCAGGGGGTGAGCAAGGGACCCGGCACGAGCGTCAGCAGGGTCGGGAGGACGGTCGGGAAGAGGGGCGCGAGCAACTTCGCCTCAACCCGCTCACCCGCCGCGTCGGCTCCTTGCCCGAGGCTGCCATCTTCTTGCCTTCAGCGGCGATGGCCTGCCTGTACCCGGGGCGCGGGATGGTCATCAGACGAGTGGTCGGTATCGAGGCCGGCAGCTTTTGCGACCATGAAGTTCCTGTGTGGCGGCGCTAAGCGCACGCAGCAAGCGTGCAGGGACCGAGCAGCGAATCCTTGGCAGAGTTGGCAACGGAGAACCGACGAATGAGCAACCGATCTCATGACGAAGCGATGGTCGAGTTGTACCGCAGCAATCCGCTGCTCGCGCTGCGCGTCATCAATGGCATCCTGGCCGATGGTGACCAGGCCGAGCTGATGACCGTGCTGCGCCGCCTCGCGCACGCGGCCGGAGGGATGCAGGCGGTGGCCGAACAGGCGCGTCTGAAGCCGACGCAGCTTGCTCGCACGCTTTCACCGAAAGGCAATCCTCCCCTTAGCAGTCTGACAGCCATTCTCAAGGCGATGGGGTTGCGTTTGACGGTACAGCCTCTGCCTCCCCGTCTGCACACATGATTCGATCACCTGGCATTCCCCGGATCTTGACGTCAGCCGCTGTGCGCTCGTCTTGTCCATGGGCGCCGGGCATGCCGCCATCTACCCTCCGCACGCCTGCACCACTTCGGCCGCCGCCGACGCTACATCCGGCGCGGCGAACACCGCGCTGATCACCGCCACCGCATCCGCGCCCGCATCGACCACCTGCCGCGCGTTGGCTGCCGTGATCCCGCCGATCGCGACCGTATTGAGTCCCAGCGCCCGCGCCCGCCCGAACAATTCCAGTGGAGCCCGCACCGCCCCCGGCTTCGTCGGCGATGCGAAGACCGCTCCGAACGCGACGTGGTCGGCCACCTCGCGATACCGGAACGCGCGTTCGAAGTCGTCGTAGCACGACACCCCCAGCAGCTTGCCGGTACCAATGCGCTCGCGTGCGGCGAACGGGTCGCCGTCGTCCCGTCCGAGGTGCACGCCGTCGGCATCGATCGCCAGCATCAGGTCGATCGAGTCGTTGATGATCAACGGCCGTCCGCTCGCATGGCACAGCGCCTGCAGCGTCCGGGCCTGCGCCTCGGCGTGCTCCCGGCTCAGTCCCTTTTGCCGATACTGGATCGCGGCGGCCCCGCCGCGCAGCGCGTCGGCCACCGTTCGTTTCAGCCACTCGGTATCGGGGGTTTCGGGGGTGATCGCGTACAAGCCGCGCAGTTTCATGACGATGCTCCACGAAGGTCGTCGCCGGCTGTCGCTGATCAAGAATCCGGCGGTGGTCGATATGGTAGTGTCGTCCCCCGCCGATGTCGCCGGGGCCGATGGGCCAATGCGCGGCATGCCACCGGCATGGGGGCCGGGGCGCACGAGTGTGGCATCTTGTCAGACCACTCGTCCGAAGCAGCCGATCGCTCCTCGGGACGGGTTGCCGGCCGGCCCGAGTTTTTCCTACCCTAGTGTCAGAGGAACCATGACTGAACCCTTTCGTACCTGGATGTGCCTGGTCTGCGGCTGGATGTATGACGAAGCCGCGGGTTTGCCGGAGGAGGGCATCCCTCCCGGCACGCGCTGGGCCGACGTGCCGATGAACTGGACTTGCCCGGAATGCGGCGCGCGCAAGGAAGACTTCGAGATGGTCGAGGTCTGATCCGACTCGTCGGAAGGGGGGCGGGGGCCTGTTTCGCTTGACGTTGCCTGCCGGCTCCGGGCCGGGCGGCTGACATCGGAGAAGTAATGAACCAGCGGGGTCCTTCCGTCGTGGATGGAAAAGGAGCGGGAATGCTAAAGGTCATGGTGATCGACGACAGCAACACCATTCGGCGCAGCGCCGAGATCTTTCTCGGACAGGCGGGTTATCACGTGGTGCTGGCGGAGGACGGGTTCGATGCGCTGGCCAAGATCGCCGATCACGAGCCCGACCTGATCTTCTGCGACATCCTGATGCCGCGGCTCGACGGCTACCAGACCTGCGCGCTGATCAAGAAAAGCCCGAGGTTTTCCGACATTCCGGTCGTCATGCTGTCGAGCAAGGATGGCCTGTTCGACCGCGCGCGGGGCCGGATGGTCGGCTCCGAACAGTACCTGACCAAGCCTTTCACCAAGGACACGCTGCTCAAGGCGGTGGCCGAGCGCGCGCGCCGGCACGACGACCGATCGCCGAGCGACGCCGTGCGCGCCGCCACCGGCTTGTCCGCGTCGTTGGTCTGAGTCCGGATCCAGGAGGTGCCGTGGCGCACAAGATCCTGATCGTCGACGATTCGCCGACCGAGCGTTTCTTCCTGGCCGACCTGCTGGTCAAGCGCGGGTATTCGGTGATCACCGCCGAGAATGGTGACGAAGTGATCGAGAAGGTGCGCGCCGAAAAGCCCGTGCTGGTCGTACTCGACGTGGTGATGCCGGGCCTGTCGGGGTTCCAGGTCACGCGTTCGCTGAGCCGCGATCCCGCGACGCAGGACATCCCGGTGATCCTGTGCACGAGCAAGGCCAACGAGACCGACCGGATCTGGGGACTGCGACAGGGCGCCCGCGGTTACGTCACCAAACCCATCAAGCCCGACGAACTGCTGGCCAAGATCGCCGATCTCGTGACGCCTGTTGCCTGATCGCCGCGCGGCAGTCGGCGGTGGTCGTCTGTGATCGACCGTCCGATTCGTCGCCGCGCCCAGGCCGGCGCGGACTCGGGCAATCTGTGGTTGCCCTACCGAAAGCCGATACGAGATGAATGAGCTGATCGATCGTAGCAAGACGCATCTGCGCGAGCTGCAGGCCCGGTTGAACGACCGCCTGCGCGAGTCGTCCGATGGCGCCGGGCAGGATGCACGACTCGGGCTGATGATCGGCACCGAGCGCTACCTGGTCGAATTGTCCGAGGCGGGCGAGATCGTGTCGGCGTCGACGCCGATCACGCCGGTGCCGCTGACGCACGACTGGTTCCGTGGGCTCGTCAATCTGCGCGGCATGCTGTTTGCGGTGTCGGACCTGGGGCGCTTCGGCGGCGGTGAGGCGACGCCGCTGTCCAAGGAGAGCCGGCTGCTGGCGCTGGCGTCGCGGCTGAACTTCAACGCGGCGATCCTGGTCACGCGGATGATGGGCTTGCAGAACGTCTCGGTGATGTTCGACGAGACGCCGGGCGTGGTCGTCGATCCGGCCCGGCCGTGGATCGTGCGCAGCCTGCGCGATGACGAGGGGCGTTCGTGGCACGAGCTGAGCCTGCAGCGGCTGATCGGCGACGAGCGGTTCGTGATGGTCGAGCGGTGACCCGGTAACGACGATGAAACTGGCTTCCTTTCTTTTTCCGTCCGGCCGCCCGGGGCGCAAGGACGTCGAGCTCGACACGGCGATCCTCGAGGATCTCGAGCCGAGCACCGCGCCCGACCCGCGCCGCGCCGCGTCGATGGCGGGTGCGCCGGACGGACGCCTCGGCGGCGATGCGATTCATGCGCAGGCGGGCGTCTCGCGTTCGGCGCCGGGCGACGGAGAGGGATTCGGTCCCGCTGCCGCTGCGCCGCCGCCCGTCCCGCGTCGCGCAGGCCCGGCCGGTCCGTCCGGTGGCGGCGGTGGCGGCGGCGGAGGGGGAGCGCCGGCGCCTTCTCTGGACAAGGCGCCATTCAGACAGCGGCTGCGTGTGCTGGTGCCGCTGATGCTCGGTTCTCTGCTGATCGCGCTGGCGCTGGTCAGTTTCGACTTGTCGCGCTCGGGCGACAGCGCGTCGGTCACGCGATTGCTCGGCAATGCGCAGGTGCAGTCGCAGCGCGTGGTGACGGCCGGCGCGCAGGCGGTGCTCGGCAAGCCGCAGGCGTTCGCGTTGTTGCGCGAGACCCGCGACGATCTGGCGCGCAGCTTCAACACGCTGAACGGCGGCGCCAGCGGCGCGCTGCTGGCCAGCCTGGCCGAGCCGTGGAAGCAGGTGGTCGAGCAGGCCGATCGGATCCTGGAGCAGCAGGCGCTGCTACAGGCGCACGGCGAGTTGCGCCGCGTGCTGGGCGAGAACCATCGCGCGCTGTTCGACAACACGCAGGCGCTGCTCGCCCAGCGCGTGCAAGCCAATGCGCCGGCGCGCGAGGTCGCCGCGGCGGCCGATGTGCAGGCCACGGCTCAGCGCATCGCTTATGAAGCCGACCGGCTGCTCGGCGATGGTGCGGTCGACGCCGGTGAGGTGGCGGGCGCGCTGCGCCGCGACGTCGCCGCGCTTGGCGAATGGCTCGACGCCTGGCAGAACGGCAGCGAGCGGCTGCGCATAGCGGCGATCACCGACGCCGACGGGCGCCGCGTGCTCGGCGAACTGCGTCGCGTGCAGCAAGCGTTCGCCGCGCCGTTCGGGCAGGTGGCCAAGGACCTGGAGCGCATCCCGCAGGCCAAGCTCGCCGAGCTGCGGCTGCTCGAATCCGGCGAAGCGCTGCGTCGCGGCCTGCTCGATGCGCAGCAGCGCTGGCAGGCGGGCACGGCGGGTGGCGTGTCGTGGTGGATGTGGGGTGCGGGCGCGCTGGTGCTGATCGCCGTGGCGGCCGGTTTGGCGCTGGTGCGCGCGTACCTGGTCGACAGCCGCAACCGCGCCGAGGAAGCCGAGCATCAGCGGCAGGTGGCCGAGCGGCTCGAGCGCGAAGCCAAGAGCACCAACGACCAGAACCAGGCCGCGATCCTGCGCCTGATGAACGAATTGCAGGAAGTCGCCGACGGCGACCTGACGGTCCAGGCGACGGTGTCCGAGGACATCACCGGCGCGATCGCCGACTCGGTCAACTACACGGTCGAAGAACTGCGCAACCTGGTGTCGCGGATCAACGCGACGGCCGAGATGGTCAACGAGGCGTCGTCCAAGGCGCAGATGGTCGCATCGAGCCTGCAGGCGGCGTCCGACCAGCAGTCTCGCGAGATCCGCGAGACCGGCGAATCGGTGCTGAGGATGGCGCAGCAGATCAACGAGGTGTCGGCGCGCGCCGCCGAATCGGTCGACGTGGCGCGCCAGTCGCTGGGGGCGTCGCAGCAGGGCGCGACGGCCGTGCAGAAGGCGATCGCCGGCATGAACGGCATCCGCGACCATATCCAGGAGACCGCCAAGCGCATCAAGCGGCTGGGCGAGTCGTCGCAGGAGATCGGCGAGATCGTCGAGTTGATCTCCGACATCACCGAACAGACCAACGTGCTGGCGCTGAACGCGGCGATCCAGGCCGCGTCGGCCGGCGAGGCCGGGCGCGGGTTCACGGTGGTCGCCGAAGAAGTGCAGCGGCTGGCCGAGCGCAGCGCCGAGGCCACCAAGCAGATCTCGGCGTTGATCAAGACCATCCAGACCGACACCCAGGACGCGGTGGCGGCGATGGAGCGCAGCACCCAGGGCGTGGTCCAGGGCACGCGGCTATCCGATGACGCGGGGCGTGCGCTCGGGGACATCGGACGCGTTTCGACACAATTGGCGGACTTGATCGAAGGCTTCTCGAGCACCACCTCCAAGCAGGCGGCTTCCGCCGGCACGGTGGCGCAGAGCATCCAGCGCATTCTGCTGGTGACCGAGCAGACGAGTGAAGGGACGCTACAGACCGCAGGCTCCATTCGACAGTTGTCCGAGCTGTCGCAGGAGCTCAAGAGTTCGGTCTCGCGATTCAAGGTGGCTTGATGGTGGCGCGTACACTGACTGCCGGCGATGAGATGACGGCGACGATCGAGGACAACGGCCGGATGTCGTCGGCAGGCAGGGCGGCATCGGGCGCATTGGGGCCATTGGTGTCATTAGGGCCGTCGGTCGACCTGGCGACGCTGTCGTGGTGCATCGGCGAAATCCGCGAAGCGCTGAACCAGACCGAGGCCGCGCTCGATGCGCAGCGCGGCGCTCAGGACGACGATACCGCGCCGCTGAGGCTGGCCCGCCTGCAATTGCACCAGGCGCACGGCGCGCTGCTCGTCGTGGACGTGCCGGCCGCCTCGGTGTTGACCGAAGAGGCCGAGGCGGTACTCGATGCGGTGGCCAAGGGCGCCGTCAGGCTCGATGCCGCGGTGATGAACGCGCTAAGGGCGGCGTTCGCGGCCTGTGTCGAATATCTGGATGACCTGCTGCACGAGCAGCCCGATCGTCCGCTGTACCTGTTCCCTTATCTTCAGACGCTGCGCAAGCTGCGCGGCGCCGAGCGCGAGCATCCTGCCGATCTGTTCTTTCCGGACCTGACGCGCCGCCTGTCCGACGGAGTCGAGCTGCCTCACGTGTCGGTCGGCGCGTTCGATCCGGCCGACGCGCAGGACGCCACCGATGCGCGCAAGGCATTCGAGAAGGGCTTGCTGAAGTTCCTGCGCGAGCCGGGCAAGCCGCGCGGCATAGACTACATGCTGGCTGCCGTCGGCATGGTCGAGCGGCACGAGACCAACAGCGTGAGCCGCAACTTCTGGCGGATCACGCTGGCGTTCCTCGAAGCGCTGCGGCAGCGCACGCTCGACCCCGACGTCTATACCAAGCGCCTGCTGGCGCGGCTGAACCTGCAGCTTCGCAAATCCGTCAACGAAGGCAGCGCGGTTCCCGACCGCCTGGTGCAGGACACGCTGTACGCGCTGGCTTGCGCGCAGGGCGGCTCCTCGCTGGTCGACACGGTGCGCACGGTCTATGGACTCGAAGGCGCCGTGCCCGGCGATTTCATGACGCCGCGCTATGGTCGCCATGATTCGCGGACCATCCGCGCCGCGCGCGATGCGCTGAACCAGGCGCGCATCGCATGGGACAGCGTCGGCCGCGGCCATCACGCCGATGCCGGCGCGCTCGTCCAGGCGCTGGCGGCGTTTCAGGCGGCGGTGCAGCGATTGCCCGTGCTCGGGATGCAGAACCTGGCCGGCGTGCTCGTCGACACCGGGCGGACCATGGCCGACAACCCGGCGCTGTTCGATGCGCCGGTGGCGCTCGAGGCGGCCACCGCGATCCTGTTCGCCGACCAGATCCTCGAACAAGGTGGCCGTGCCGGAGAAGCGTTCGATACGCGCACGGCCGAGCTGGCCGCGCGGTTGACGCGCGCGATGGAGGGTGGCGAGGTCGGCAGCGTGCCGGCCTGGCTGCAGGCGTTGTCGGCCTCCGCCCAGGAGCGGATGACGATGGCCTCGTTCATCCGCGAGACGCTCGCCAGCCTGCGCGCGGCCGAACAGGAGCTCGATGGATTCTTTCGCGATCCGGCCAAGCGCCAATCGCTGCCCGAGGCCGCGCGCCAGTTGTCGCAGGTGTCCGGGGCGCTGCAACTGCTCGGCCACCAGGATGCGGCCGACGGCGCGCAGGCGACCGCCCGGCTCGTCGAGCGCTTTGCCGAATCGAGCGTCGCTCCGACGCCCGACGAGTGCGAACGTGTCGCCGCCAACTGCGGCGCGCTCGGTTTCTTCGTCGAAGGCTTGCATCAGGCGCATCGGCAGGTCGGCTCGTTCGTCTACGATCCGCAGACTGGCGAGTTCCGCGCGCGGCTGGCCGACACGCCGCGTGTGTCACCGATGGCCGATGTCGAGGCGTCGGTTCGCGATCACAAGCAACAGGCCGGCGATCTGCTGGCCAGCCTGCAGCAGGCGCCGGCCGATCATACGGTTCGCGCGCAGTTGCGCGGCGCGCTCGAACAGGTTCGCGATGACGCGCTGTTGCGCGATGACGGCACGCTGAAGAAGCAGGCGGCCGAGGCCATCGACCTGCTGTCGATCGATTCGCAGGAAGGCATCGCCAAGCTGTCCGAGGCGCTGGCCAGGATGACGCCGGCCGCGGCCGCTTCGGCCGCCCCACCGTCGCAGCGCATCCCAGAGGATGCCGCGGCGATCGACCAGGAGTTGCTGGAGATCTTCCTGGCCGAGGCCGTCGAGGTGCTCGAAGCGATCGAACAGGCCGCCGCGTCGTCCCGGCGCGCGCCCAGCGACCAGCAGTTCCTGACGACGATCCGGCGCGGGTTCCACACGCTCAAGGGATCGAGCCGCATGGTCGGGCTCAATGCCTTCGGCGAGGCCGGCTGGTCGCTCGAGCAGGTGATGAACCAATGGCTGTCCGAAGAGCAGCCCGGCACGCCCGAGCTGTATTCGCTGATCGACGACGCGCGCGTTCGGATGGGCGAGTGGGTGGCCCGGCTGGAAGCCGATGCCACGGTGCGCGTCGAGCCTGCGGCGTTGATCGCCACGGCCGAGAAGTTCCGCGCGACCGGCGCTTATGAGCCGGTGACGATCGATGCGGAAGCGGAAGCGAGCGATGCGGCGGCGGATGTGATCGATGCCGCGGTGGCGGATGCGAGCGGTGGTGTCGTTGAAGACGTCGATGCGCCCGTCATCGAGCACGCGTTCGATCCGGCCATTGATCGGACTGTTGATCGGGCCGTCGAGCAAGAGGTCGCGCAGGCAGTCGATCCTGCTGTCGCCCCGGTCTCCGATCATGCCGTCGATCCGGTCGTCGATCCGGTCGTCGATGAGGTTTCCGATCCGGTCGTTGACCGGAGCGTTGATCCGCTGGCGTCGGAGATGGTCGTCGTAGAGCCATCGGAAGCGCCTGACGATGCCTTGGCGCTGGCGGCGTTCGATGTCGACGACGCCGTCACGTCCTTCGCTGAGGTTCCGCTCGGCGAGACCATCGATACCGCGGCGGGTTCGGCCGTCGAGCAGACCATCGAGCGCGCGGTCGACGAGGCCGCTGAGCAGGCGATCGACGAGACCGTCGATGCGGCGGCGCCCGTCGGCGAAGCGTTCGATGAGCATCACGACGTGTCGTTCGACGCGGTGGATGACGCGGTGGATGACGCGCCGGTCGGCCTGTCGATCGACCCCGGCATCGAGGCGGCCATCGATGAAGACATCGAGTTGTCGCTTCCAGCCGACGCCGAGTTCGCGTTCGACGAAGCGATCGAACTGACCGATGTCGACGTTCCCGCGATCGGAGACGGGGCGATCAGCGTCGACGAGCTGGCCGTGCGTCTGGATGCCGTCGAGTGGACGTCGTCGGGCATCGTCGATGCCGACGAGCCGATCGAGCTGACCGACCGCATCGACGTGGTCGATACGTCGGAACCTTTGCGCGCGGTGGACCTGGCCGAACTCGGGCTGGCACCGGCCGGTGCGGACGAAGGTGTCGACATCGCGGTCGAGGGATTGGTCGACGATACGGCCGCCGGTGTTTCCGCCGGACCTGCCGTGGACGACATCGAGCAGGCGCCGGCCGATGCATCGAGCGTCGGCATGGCCGATGACGTGGCTGCCGAGGCCGTCCCGTCCGTCGCCGATGATCCGATCGCCGCTTTCGCTGCCGCTTTCGCTGCCGATTTCGTCGCTGATTTCGCCGCCGACGACGAGGCCGAGGCCGCTGATCCGTTTGGCGTCCGGGCGGATGATCCGGCATTGCCGTTGACGGCCGACAGCACGGGCTTGGACGTTCCCGAGACCATCGAACTCGACGTGCTCGGCCCGTTGTCGGAACCGGACATGGCGTTCGATCCGAGCAGCCTGAATGCCCGGATGGACGAGGTCGTCGCGTCGTTGCTGAAGGCCGCCGAGACCGCTGCGGAACCCGTCGTGGAATCCGTTGCGGAGCCTGTCGCCGAAGCTGAAGCCGCCGAGGCGAAAGCCGCTGAACCCGAAGCAGGCGAAGCCGAACCCGCTGCCGAAGCGGAATTCGTCGCCGAACCGAAATTCGTCGCCGAAGCGGAACTTGCTGCCGAAGCGGAGCCTGCTGCCGAAGCGGGCGCGAAACCTGCCGAGACGACCCCGGAACCCATCGCGCAAGCCGCTGACGACACGGTCGTCATCGGTGATCGCTCGATCAGCCGGCCGCTGTACCAGATCTTCCTCGGCGAAGCCGATGGGCTCGTCACCGCGCTGGCCAAGGACGTCACGAACTGGCGCGCGCAGCCGGACCGGCGCGCCAGTGAAGCGGCGACTCGCGCCGCGCACTCGCTATGCGGCAGTTCGGCGCTGGTCGGACTCGATTGCGTGCATGCCCTGGCAGCCCGCCTGGAAGAAATCCATCTGACGCAGGCCAGTACCGGCTTCGCGCTCGAGGACGGCGATTTCGCGGCGATGGCGCAGGCCGTCGACCGGATGCTGATGATGCTGCACCAGTTCGCTGGTGGCCGGATGCCGGTCGAGGATCCGGACGCGATGGACGGCCTCGCGCTGCTGCATTTACGGATGCTCGCCGCGCAGCAGTCGGCCGGTGCCGAGCTGCCGGATGACGCCGCGACGGTGGCCGATCGCGAGATCCAGCGCGCGGTCGCCCAGGCCACTCCGGCTATGCCGATCCACGAGGAATCCGCGCCGCCGGTCGTCGACGAACTCGACGCCGAACTGCTGCCGATCTTCATCGAGGAAGCCGACGATCTGCTGCCTGGCGTGGGGACCGATCTGCGCCGCTGGGCCGAGAATCCGTCCGACGCCGCGCGGGCGCGCAACCTGATGCGCGCACTGCACACGATCAAGGGCAGTGCCCGAATGGCCGGCGCGATGACGCTGGGCCAGCTCGTGCACGAGATGGAAACGCGGATCGAAGCGCTGACGGTGCTGCCGCTCGTGCCGCGGAGCATGATCGACGAACTGATCGCCGAACACGACCAGGTGATGAGCCTGTTCGAAGCGATCAAGGATCCGGCCAGCGCCGAGGCCGCGGCCAATGGTGCCGCGCAGGCGGCGGCGCCGGTCGCCGACACGCCCACGGCCGCGATGATGCCTGCGGCGGCTGGTACCGTGGTCGACACGACGGCAGGGCAGGTAGCGCAGGCCGCGAAGCAGGCTGGGGCCGCGGCCGAGCCGCCGCCATCCGCACCTGCCTCGGCGCCTCTACCCGTCGCACCGATCGCTGCCCAGACCTCCGCACAGACCGCACCGGCCACCGCCGTCACCGCCCCGTCGTCGACGTTGCCGTCCCCGGTCGTGCCGATCGCGCCGAACACGTCCGCCGGGGCATCGTCCGCCAAATCCGGTTCCGCCGTCGCGCCGTCCCGCGCCGCGCCCACACCCGCGCCGCGTCTGGCCGCGCAGCCCGATGCCAAGCCCTCGACGCAGCTCGTGCGGGTCCGCGCCGATCTGCTCGACCGCGTCGTCAATGAAGCCGGCGAGGCCTCGATCGCGCGCTCCAAGCTCGACAACGAACTGACGAGCATGCGTCAGTCGCTGGCGGACCTGACCGAGAACGTCAATCGCCTGCGCACGCAATTGCGCGAGATCGAGATCCAGGCCGAGAGCCAGATCCAGGCGCAGACCCGCGAGGCCGACCGTTCGTTCGATCCGTTGGAGTTCGATCGCTACACACGCTTCCAGGAACTGACGCGGATGATGGCCGAGTCGGTCAACGACGTGGCCACGGTCCAACACAACGTCGCGCGCAACCTCGATGAGGCGACGCAGGAACTGGTCCGCCAGACGCAGGTGCTGCGCGATCTGCAGCAGAACCTGATGCGCGTACGCATGGTGCAGTTCGGCACGATCGCCGACCGTTTGTTCCGCGTCGCGCGGCAGGCCGCCAAGGAAACCGGCAAGCGCGTCAATCTCGATGTGCGCGGTTCCACGGTCGAGGTCGACCGCGGCGTCCTCGAACGGATGGCCGGCCCCCTCGAACACCTGGTCCGCAACGCGGTAGGCCACGGCATCGAGGCCCGCGACGCGCGGCTGGCGGCCGGCAAGTCCGAGACCGGCGAGATCCGCGTCGAAGTGCGCCAGGAGGGCAACGAGATCATCCTGGTGCTGGCCGATGACGGAGGCGGTCTGGACCTGGCTCGCATTCGTGCCCGCGCGGTCGCCAACGGCTTGATCGCCGCCGATGCGACCATCAGCGACCGCGAGCTGCGCGACCTGATCTTCGCGCCCGGCTTCACGACGGCCGACAAGGTCACCGAGCTCAGCGGCCGGGGTGTCGGCATGGATGTCGTGCGCGTCGAGACCTCGACGCTGGGCGGGCGCATCGAGACCGATTCGGTGCCTGGCCGCGGTTCGCGCTTCACGATCCACCTGCCGCTGACGCTGGCCGTCGCGCAGGTCGTGCTGGTGGCCGCTGCGGGCGCGCGCTTCGCGGTGCCGTCGTCGAGCGTCGAGCAGGTATTGCAGCTCAAGCCCGAGGCGCTGGCCGACGGCTACACCAACGGCCACGTCGAATGGCAGGGCAACAAGGTGCCGCTGTTCTACCTGGGTGCGCTGGTCGAGCTGCAGGACCGCAGTCCGGTCGCGCAGCACTACTCGCCGGTGGCGATCCTGCGTTCCGGCAGCCAGCGCATCGCGCTGCACGTCGATACGCTGGCGCGCAACCAGGAGGTCGTCGTCAAGAACGTCGGGCCGCAGGTTTCGCGCGTGCACGGCGTCTCGGGCGCCACGGTGCTCGGCAACGGCGACATCGTGCTGATCATCAACCCGGTGCAGTTGGCGATCGAGGCGGTCGGACCCTCGCTGGACGCGCTCAGCGCGTCGGTGCCGATGATCCAGCAGATCGCGCTCGAGATGCCCCCATGCGTGATGGTCGTCGACGACTCGGTGACGGTGCGCAAGGTCACGCAGCGGCTGCTCGCGCGCGAGGGCTACCAGGTGCTGCTGGCCAAGGACGGCGTCGATGCGCTGCGCCAGATCCAGGACACGGTGCCCGACGTGATGCTGGTCGATATCGAGATGCCGCGGATGGACGGTTTCGACCTGACGCGAGCCGTGCGCGGCGACGAGCGCCACGCCGACATCCCGATCATCATGATTACGTCGCGGACCGCCGACAAGCACCGCAACATGGCCTTCGAACTGGGCGTCAACAGCTACCTGGGCAAGCCCTATTCGGAAGAGGAGCTGCTGCGCCAGATCGAGGGCTTCCTGACGGAACGCGGTCGTTCCGCCCCCGCGCGCCGACGGCATTGAAAGCGCGGCGGCAACGGATGCCGCCGCGACGTCCGGATTGTCGGGGGATCGCCGGGTCTTTACAATCGACGCCATGCCCGAAGAACACCATGACACGCCGTCGGCGAACCTCACCAACCATTTCCTGATGGCCATGCCCCAGATGGCGGATCCCAATTTCGGGGGCGCCGTCGTGTTCATCGCCGAACACACGACCAAGGGCGCGCTCGGCCTTGTCATCAACCGGCCGATGGAATTGACGCTGCAATCGCTGTTCGAGCGGATCGACCTGCCGCTGCATACGCCCACGCTGCGCGATGCGCCAGTGTTCTTCGGCGGCCCCGTGCAGACGGACCGCGGCTTCGTGCTGCATTCGCCGGTCGGCGACTGGGGATCGACCGTCTCGATCGGTGACGACGTGGGCCTGACCTCGTCCAAGGACGTGCTCGAAGCCGTTTCGCGGGGAGCCGGACCGACCCGGCTGCTGGTCACGCTCGGTTATTCCGGGTGGGGACCAGGCCAACTCGAAGATGAGCTGGCCAAGAACGCCTGGCTGACGGTGCCCGCCGATCCTGACCTGATCTTCGATGCGCCGGCCGATGAGCGTCTGTCGCGCGCTTTCGGGCTGCTCGGGATCAACCCGGCCTTCCTGTCGGCCGCCGCCGGTCACGCTTAGATTCGCTTATCCGGTCGCCGCCCTTGGCGTCGCGACCCGATTGTCTCGCCCTGTCGGCACGCTCCGTTGCCACGCGCTGTTGCCACGGGCTGTTGCCAAGATCGAGCGGCCCCGTCTCAGCAGCTCCACCCACCCACCGATTCCGATGGACGTCCCACCCGAAGCCAGTCCCGCGCAGACGATACTGGCCTTCGATTTCGGCTCGCAGCGTATCGGTGTGGCCGTGGGCAACAGCATCAGCCGCGACGCGCAGCCACTGACGATCATCCATGCGGAGGGCGACGCCGAGCGCTTCGCCCGGATCGGCGAATTGATCGCCGAATGGCGCCCCGCGCGACTGATCGTCGGGCGCCCGATGCACACCGATGGCGCCGACCTGCCGATCACGCCGCGCTGCGACCGGTTCGCCCGCCAGTTGCAGGGCCGCTACGGCCTGCCGGTCACGCTCGTGGACGAGCGCTACAGTTCGGTCGAGGCCGAAAGCGATTGGCGGCGGGCGGGCGGGCGCCCCTTTCGAGGCAAACCCGGCGGAAAAACATCGCAGCGCCAGCGCATGGACGACCAGGCGGCCGCGATAATTTTGCGACAATACTGGGCTGAGCCCGGATAGCGCGTCCAACCGCCGCTTCCAGGTCGAACAAGGCTGACCATGACCCAGACTTCCCCGGATGCCGAGGCCACCCTCGGCGAACTCACCGCGCAGATCCAGCGGGCACTGGCCGCCGATCCCGGCCGCCAGGTGTCGTTGATCGGCATCCACAGCGGCGGCGCCTGGATCGCCGAACGGCTGCACCGATCGCTCGGCCTGACGACGCCGCTGGGCAGCCTGTCCAGCGCGTTCCATCGCGATGACTACGGCAAGCGCGGCCTGCCGTCCGAGATGAAGTCGACCGACCTGCCGTTCGAGATCGCCGGCGCCGACATCATCCTGGTCGACGACATCCTGTTCACCGGCCGCACGGTCCGCGCGGCGCTCAACGAATTGTTCGACTACGGGCGACCGGCGCGCGTCGAGCTGGCGGTGCTGCTCGATCGCGGCGGCCGCGAGCTGCCGATCGAGGCCCGCTACTGCGGCAGACAGTTTCCGCTGGGCCCCGACCAGAATTTCGTGCTGACCCGCGCCGACGACGACAGCCGCCGCCTTCGCCTGTCGATCGAGTGACCCGCCCCACGCCTGACGTCATGCCGAGACACCCCCAACTGAACGCAAACGGCGACTTGCGCCACCTGCTGACGATCGAGGGCCTGCCCCGCGATCTGATCCACCGGATCCTCGATACCGCCGAGAGCTTCCTCGGCGTATCCGAGCGCGAGTTCAAGAAGGTGCCGCTGCTGCGCGGCAAATCGGTGTTCAACCTGTTCTTCGAGAACTCGACGCGTACGCGCACCACGTTCGAGATCGCCGCGTCACGGCTGTCGGCCGACGTCATCAACCTGAACGTCAGCACGTCGTCGACGCAGAAGGGCGAATCGCTGCTCGACACGATCGACAACCTGGCGGCGATGCAGGCGGACATGTTCGTCGTCCGGCACGGCCAGAGCGGCGCGCCGTTCCTGATCGCCCAGCACGTCGGTCCCGACGTGCACGTGATCAACGCCGGCGACGGCCGCCACGCGCACCCGACGCAGGGGCTGCTGGACATGTACACGATCCGGCACTTCAAGAAGGACTTCACCCGGTTGCGCGTGGCGATCGTCGGCGACGTGCTGCACTCGCGGGTCGCCCGCTCGGACATCCATGCGCTGACCACGCTGGGCGTGCCCGAGATCCGCGTGATCGCGCCGAACACGCTGATGCCGGGCGGTCTCGAACAGCTCGGCGTCACGCCGTATACCGACTTGCGCGCCGGGCTGCGCGACGTCGACGTCGTCATCACGCTGCGCCTGCAGAACGAACGGATGCGCGGCGCGCTGCTGCCGTCGGCGCAGGAGTATTTCAAGCACTACGGCCTGACCGAAGACAAGCTGGCACTGGCCGCGCCCGATGCGATCGTCATGCATCCGGGCCCGATGAACCGCGGCATCGAGATCGAATCGGCGGTGGCCGACGGTCCGCAGGCGGTCATCCTGCACCAGGTGCGCTTCGGCATCGCGGTGCGGATGGCGGTGATGAGCATTCTGGCGGCGAACTGATGAAAATCTCGATCCTCAACGGCCGGCTAGTCTCGCCCTTCGATGGCGATGCCGGCGCCGATGCCCGTGCTGCGGAGGCTGGTGCCTCGACTGCCGGCGCTTCGACTACCGGTGCCCCTGGCTCGGGTGCATCGAGCTCGGGCTCATTGGGCTCATCGGGTTCGAGCGCTTCGGATCTCGGCGTGACCGACCTGCACATCGCCGACGGCCGCATCGTCGCCATCGGCACCGCCCCGGCCGGCTTCGAGCCCGCTGAGCGCATCGACGCGCGCGGCCTCGTCGTCGCACCCGGGCTCGTCGACTTGTCCGCGCGGCTGCGCGAGCCGGGCTACGAGTACCGCGCCACGCTCGAATCCGAGATGCTCGCGGCGCTGGCCGGCGGCGTCACCTCGCTGTCGTGCCCGCCCGATACCGATCCGCCACTGGACGAACCCGGGCTGATCGAGATGCTCAAGTACCGCACGCGCGGTGCGATGTTCGCGCGCCTGTATCCGCTGGGGGCGCTGACGGTCGGGCTCGACGGCGAGATCATCACCGAGATGGCGGAGCTGTACGAGGCCGGCTGCATCGGTTTCTCTCAGGGCAGCCGTCCGATCCTGGACGTGCAAGTGCTGCTGCGCGCGCTGCAATACGCGAAGACCTTCGGCTACACGATCTGGCTGCAGCCCGAGGATCCCCACCTGGCGCGGGGCGGCGTCGCGCACAGCGGCCCGGTCGCGTCGCGGCTGGGCCTGTCCGGCGTGCCGGTCATCGCCGAGACCGTCGCGCTGCATACGATCTTCGAACTGGTCCGCACCACCGGTGCTCGCGTCCATCTGTGCAGGCTGTCGTCGGCCGCCGGCCTCGAACTGGTTCGCCAGGCCAAGCACCAGGGCCTGCCCGTCACCTGCGATGTCGCGGTCCATCATCTGCACCTGATCGATGTCGACATCGGCTTCTTCGACAGCAACCTGCGCGTGAACCCGCCGTTCCGCTCGCAACGCGACCGTGACGCGATACGCGCCGCGTTGCTCGACGGCACGATCGACGCGATCTGCTCCGACCACACGCCGGTCGACGACGACGCCAAGATCCTGCCGTTCGCCGAGGCCGAGCCCGGCGTCACCGCGCTCGAACTGCTGCTGCCGCTGACGCTCAAGTGGGCCGAGGAGGCGGGAGTGCCCCTCGCGCGCGCGCTGGCGATGGTCTCATCGCGGCCGGCGGCGATCCTGGGTGTCGATGCCGGGCGGTTGGCCGTCGGTGCGCCGGCGGACCTGTGTTTGATCGACACGGCCGCGAATTGGATCGTCTCGACCGACCAGCTTCGCAGCCAGGGCAAGCACACGCCGTTCCTCGGCCACGAGCTGGCGGTGCGCAACCGCATGTCGATCGTCGACGGCAAGGTGGTTTATCCCCAGGCGCAGGACGCGGTTGCGCGTTGACCGGCCGCGCGCGAACATCGCAAGACGGGATCGATTCGGGGATGCGAGTCCGCGGCGTCGAATCCCCGCACGTACGCGATGATGAGACGCGGCTACGCGGTCGGCCGGAGCGGGTCAAGCCGATCCTGCGACGCGCGTGGCGCCTGCCGACGATGGTCGCGTTGCTGTTCGGTGGGTTGGTCACCGTCACCGTGGTGTTCCCGATGATCGGACCCGCGCGGCGGGATCGGACCGTTGCGACGTGGTCCCGTTGGCTGATGCGCTCGTCCGGTATTCGGATCGAGGAACGGGGCGGGGAGTTCGAAGACGTGGGGGGGCTCGCGGACGACGCGCGTGGCGCCGATGCCCATGTCGATGCACGAGCCGATATGCGGGATGCCGCCTCGACCGTCGCGTCAGCCGATAGGCCGGCGGCCGTGCCGGTCGATCTACCGGCCGGCGGCCTGCTCGTCGCCAACCACGTCTCGTGGGTCGATATCTTCGTCATCAACGCGCTGGCGCCCAGCAGCTTCATCGCCAAGGACGACATCGCGCGCTGGCCGCTGATCGGCACGCTGGTCGGGCGTGTCGGCACGCTGTTTCTCGAACGCGGCAAACGCCATGCCGTCCATCGCGCGCTGACGGTCGTCGCCGAGCAACTGCGCGCCGGCCGCCGCGTGGCCGTGTTTCCCGAAGGCACCACCGGCAGCGGCGACGTGCTGCAACCGTTTCACGCCAACCTGATCGAAGCGGCCGTCAAGGCCGACGCGCCGCTGCTGCCGATCGGCTTGCGCTACCGCGGCCTGAACGGCGAGCGCCTGAGCGGCGAGGGCGGCGTGATCGACTACGTCGGCCCGCGGATCGGCTTCCTGGGCTCGGTCTGGAGGATCACCGGCGCATCCGGCGTCGTCGCCGAGATCCATCCGTTGGCGCCGATCAGCGTGCCGGACGATGGCGGCAACCGCGCCCGGCATCTGCTCGCCGCGCAGGCCCGGCAGGCGATCAGCGAACGGCTCGCGATTCCGATGGACGATACGGTACCGGAGACAGTGAAGGGCTTGCGCGAGCGGTAGGGCCCGGGTGGTCTACTCCGCGCCGGGAGCCGCTGCCTGCGGGCAGTCCCATTGATAGCGCGCTCGGTCGGCCAGCCGCACGGCGGTCAGGCTGCCGCCCCAGACGCAGCCGGTATCGATCGCCAGCAGGTCGTCACGGTCGATCAGGCCCAGCGTCGACCAATGCCCGAAAACGATCGGCGTGCCGGCGCTGGCGCGGCCGGGCACGTCGAACCAGGGCATCCATCCGCCCGTGGCCGAGTCGCGGCCACCCTTGGCCTTGAACTCCATCGCGCCGCTGGCATCGCAGAAGCGCAGCCGGGTCATCGCGTTGACGATGACTCGCAATCGATCGTAGCCCGTCAGTTCATCGCGCCAGGCGGCCGGCTGGTTGCCGTACATGTGCCGCAGGAAGTCTTGCCAGCCGTCGCTCGCCAACACGCGCGACACCTCGCCGGATAGCGCGACCGCCTGCTCGGCGGTCCATGCCGGCAGCACGCCAGCGTGCACCAGCAGCCAGCCATGCTGATACCAGGCCAGCGGCTGGCGTCGCAGCCAGTCGAGCAGTTCGTCGCGATCGGGGGCACACAGGATTTCGTCGATCGTATCGCCGGGCGATGGCCGGCGAATCCCACAGGCTACGGCCAGCAGGTGCAGGTCGTGGTTGCCCAGCACGGTGACGATGCGGTCGCGATGGCGATGAGCCCAGCGTAGCGCCCCCAGCGACTGGGGGCCACGGTTGACGAGGTCGCCGGTGAACCACAGCGGCGCGCCGTCGGCGTCACCGCCAATGCGATCGAGCAGCCGCTCCAGG
>JAKPAM010000025.1 GCA_029779435.1 Pseudomonadota bacterium
CCACCCAGCCTTCGATCTCGGAAGGTGGCAGATCGTAGGCTCGGCTGGCCTCGGCCACCGTCGTCTTGCCCTGGATGATCTCCAGCACTAATGCGGTCTTGCGCTTGGCAGTCCAGCGCTTGATGTCTTCGTCCATCAACATACTCACGGTCTCGTCCTTTTAACGATAACACCTGAGCAGGAAATCTCTGGGTCATTACAGTGGCTACTTTCGCGCTCATGACAGGTTGCGCGACGCCACGGACCAACGGTGCCGTGCTACCGGTGAGCCAAGGCAATTACCAATCAGTCGTCAAGAGCAGCGACAAAGCCGCGGCGATGCAGGCATTCGACCAGGACGCGAAGGCGACATGCGGCAAGCCGAACCCGATCCCATTCCTGGCAGAGCCGGGCAAGTACATCGTCGTCTCCCAGAACGGCGCGGGGAAAGCCGCCAAGGATGTGAAGAGCGGCGACCAGCGGATCGATGCCGCGATCGCCCTCAGGTTCCCGAACGCGGGAACTCCGGAATCGTACGAGCTGACGACGGTGTTCAAGTGCGAGCCGATGCAGAAATGAGCGGCGCTCGTCGCTGAATTCCATCCGGGCCCTCCCAGCCGGTAGGGTATTGCCACCGATTCCGGTCCTTGGGTACCGTGGCCGACCCGGGATTCGAATTCGTCATCTCAACACCAGACCGCGCCGCTGGTGTCGACTCAGGCAGTCCGCGTGCAGAAGTCCGATCGCTCCCTCGTCAACAACTTCCGATCGATCGCGATTCCCACGCGAAACACGCTCGGCATCGGGTCGCTCTGCGTGATGCTGGCTTCACCCGCCGGCGCGGCGCCGGTGCCGCGGGATTGCGAGATGGCCGGCATCATCTCCTCGGTGCGCAGCGCCGCTGGCGTCGAGATCATTCCGCTCAAGGGCGCGCGACTACCGGCAGCGGCCGATCAGACGCTGTGCGCGGGTGATCAGTTCTCGTGGCGCGAGCCCGACGCCGAGGTATTCGCGCAAGTGCACAAGCAGCGCGAGATGCGCTTCTCGCCCGGCGGCAGCATCGACCGTGTGCCCGAACGCAGCATGGGCTATCGCGCGCCGGCCGACGGGCCGCTGTATGCCGCCGCCGCCGCGGCGGCCGGCCGCCCGGCACGCGCCGAACTCGCCAGCCGCTCGCACCCGCGCGGCGACGAGCCGGACTTGCCGCCGCCCATCACGGTGGCGTTCCTGCCTGCCGGAAATCAGTATGTCGACACCGCGACGCGACAGATCGCCCTCGTGTGGCGGAATGCGCCAGCGAACGTGCATATCGCCAGCGCCGGCCAGCCTGCGAGCGAGATCGACAGCGGGCTGCGCTGGTGGGTCAAGCTGCCGATCGATCCGGCCGCCACGCCCTATACGATCGCCTTGAGCGATGCCCGAGCTCCCCAATGGTCGGTGCAGCATGCCGCCAAAGCGCCGTCGCCGCCATGGATGGGCGAGGCCGGACCGCGGTCCGCGGCGCAGCGACTGGTGCGGGCCTTGTGGCTGCTGCGCAGTGACCAGCAAAACTGGAAACTCTTCGCGGTCTCGGAGATCGCCACGCTGTCCGACGACGGTTACTTCGTCGCCGTGCAGACGTGGCGCGCGATCCTGAGCGGCGAGATCAAGGAATGGTTGAAATGAAGCGCTGCTCGGCCATCGGCATCCTTGTCGCCGCCCTTATCGTCACCCTCGTCGGCATCGTTGCCGACGCAACTGCGGCCGATCCCCTCGCAGACCTGAAAGCGATGACGGCGCAAATCGATCGCATCCAGAAGCTCCCTCCAGGTCCCGAACGCGACAAGGCTCAGCAGGAATTGCTCGAGCGGCAACAAGCGATGTTCGAGCGCTCCGGCAACAAGGCGGCCGCGGCCTTCGCCGCGCAGGCTCTCAAGAGCATGCGTCTCGGCGCAACGACGGAGGCCGTGACGAAGCGCATGTTCGTCCGGCCGGACGGCCGTGCCGAAACCCGGGCCAACCTGGCGATCGCGATGATCGCGCAGGGCCGGTTGAAACAGGCAGAAGAGGAACTGAGTGCGGCCTGTCCTGCGCTGCGTGCACTCCGCAAGATCGATCTCGAGGAGATGGAACAACCAAGTTGGATCAAGGCCCCGCTGGGTGCGCACAACTGCTATCGGGAGCTGGCTCTGCTGCGCGCGCGCGTGGCCCTCGGCAACACCCCCAAGCCCGATGTTGTAGCCTTCGAAGCGGCCCAACAGGCGACCGAATCCGACGCCAGCACCGCACTGACCCGCCAGGCCGCACGCGCCTACGCCGCTCGCTTCGGTGCCGACGGCTTCCTCGACGACATGACGCCTCATCTGGCGGCAATCCGTGCGGCGGCCGCCGACTTGTATCGCAAATGGCCGCCCGAGGAGATGAACAAACAATTGGCCGGCGGCGTTTCGGTGCTTACCCGCTTCTTTGCCGATGCCGACGTCGCGACGCAGCGACAGGAGCCACACTTCCTCGCGATCGATCGACTGGCCGATCAGCTCGATCAGCGTGCCAAAGGCTATTTCGAACTGCGCTCGCCCACGCCGATCGCGTTGGACGAATTGCTGGCTTCTCGAAGTTCGGCACTGCCACTATTGCGCTCCGGCGAGGCGCTGGTGTTGTGGATGGCCGCGCCCGGCAACCAGAAAGGCCTGGTCTTCGCGATCGCCGCCGACGGTCGGTCGGCCTGGGCACCGATGAGCTTGACCGGCAAGGAGACCGCCGACCGCGTGGCGCAGCTGCGCCGACAGATCGATCCGTGCACGTTCGCACGCGACAACCCGCGCTGCTACGACGAGCCGCTGCGCTTCGACCGACGCGCGTCCTGGGAATTGCATCGCTCGTTGCTCGGCGATCCGCGCATCGCGGCGATCGTGCGCGCGAAAAGCGTCGATACCTTGCTGATCGTGCCCTCCGATAGCCTGGTCAGCCTGCCACCGGCGCTACTGATCGAAGAAGAGCCGGGCGACAACGGGGACGATGCGCCGGACGCTTGGCGCAACAGCCGCTGGCTGATCCGCAGCAAGGCGCTGGCGGTCCTGCCTTCGGTGTCATCGCTGCGCGTGCTGCGTACGCCGGGCGACACCAATCCGCCCAATGCTTCCGCCGCACCGGCCACGCCGACCGGTCCGGCCACTACTGCCACACCGGCCGCGTCGCCCACCGCGCGCACTGGCACCAGCGGCACCGGCGGCACCGGCGGCACCGGCGGCACCGGCGGCACCGGCGGCGGCAGCGGCGATCGGCTGTACATGTTCGCCGACCCGAAGTTCGCCAGCGCCGATCGCTCTGCCAAGCCATGCAGTCCGCTGCGGCGTTCGGCATCCGAATCCGTCCCGATGCCGGCCTCGAACGCCCAATCGAGGCGCACGGCGCTGGCCAGCCTGAAGCCGCTGCCGTGCACCGCCGAGGAGGGCCGGATCCTGCGTGAACAACTGGGTGGCAAGCTGTACACGGCGCTCGATGCGCGCGAATCGCGCTTGCGCCAGCCCGCCGACCGTGATCTGCTCGCCAAGGCCGAAGTGGTTGCCTTCGCGACGCACGGCCTGCTGAGCGGTGACCTCGGGCTCGACGAGCCCGGTCTGGCACTGGCGGCACCGCAGACCGGAGATGCGAACGACGACGGCATCCTGACCGCCTCCGAAGTCATGCTGATGAAGCTGCGCGCCAATATCGTGCTGTTGTCGGCGTGCAATACCGCCGACCCCGGAGGCCGCGGCGCACGAGGCATCTCCGGGCTGGCGCGGGCATTCTTCCAGGCGGGCGCGCGCAGCCTGGTCGCCTCCCATTGGCGAGTCGACGACGTCGCCAGCGCCCGACTGATCACCGACCTGATGCGCCGCGTGCCCTCCGCCGGCGGCAAGGCCAAGGCGATGCAACAGGCCTCGCTGGCGATCCTGGACTCGGACGACGATAAGGACATCGGCAGGGACCTCGGCCCGAATGCCGCGCACCCAGTGTATTGGGCGCCGTTCACGGTGATCGGCGAGCCGCGTTGAGCCGGGGCCGCCGTCGCGTCACTTCACCCGTTCGTCGTCGTCCCGCGCCTCCCGCACGGCGGCACGAACGGAATGCGATCCGACACCCGCGCGCGCCATTGCACCTCACCGGGCTCTTCGGCCAGCCGGCCGCACGACACCGCGCGCCAGTTGCCGGGCGGCGGATAGACGATCTCGTCGCCAGTGTTCAACGACAGGCGAATCCGGCCCTCGTCATCGACGGCAATGCCGGCGATCCGCGCAACGCGCTGCCAATGCCGGAACAGGGTCAACGGCTTCTCATCGCGCTCGATTGAATACAGGCCGATGCTATCGCCATGCACGGTCGCAACGAACCGCCCCTGCGGGCTGACCGCCGCCCTGACCAGCTTGCCGGCCTTCGAGGCTTGCCATTCGCGTTGCTTCGGTTCGCCCAGCCGCCACAGGCGCAACCGCAGCGCGTCCGGGCTGAGCAGGACCACCGACGCGTCAGCGTTGGCGGCAAACACCAGCCGCTCCATCTGCTGTTCGTTGATCGCCAGGGATAAGACCGTCGCCCCGGTCTCGGCACTGACCACGCGAACCGAGCCATCGCTCAACGGCACTGCCAGATGACGATCGTCGCTGCTGCGCGGCACGTGCCATGTCTCGGCCATGTCGTGATCGTGCGTACAGGTGGCGAGATCCCAAAGCCTTGCCTGTTCGGGCGGCCCCACCACATACAAGCTGCCAGCCACCCACAACAGCCGATCATCCGACGCCGCAGGCATGCCGCGCAGGCAACGCCGGGCGGCCGCGGACAGCGCGGGAGGCCGACGCAGTCGCGACTCGGCGCCACCAGTAGCGGCATGCTCCGGCACCCCATTCAGCAACAGGCTGCCATCGGCAGCCAACGCCGCCAGTTGCCGCCCGCCCGGCTGAACAGCCAACGCGAGCAGGCCATCGGAATAAGCGCTCGACACGAACGGCTGTGTCTCGCCAGGCTTGCCGACGCCTTCATCGCCGCCCGATGCACGCCAGCGCCAAAGGTGCACCTGACCATCGACGGTGCCATAGACCGCAAGGTCGCCATCATCCGTCAACGCGATCGGACCACCCGCCGATTCGACGTCGATGCGCGCGACGACCTCACCCCGTTCGTGATCGAATACCGACAGGCGGCATCCCGGCCCTCGCACCAGTTCGACGGCCGAATCATCAGCGCTGACCGCATCCAGGCCATCCGGTCCGCGTGCCGCCCAACGCGAAGCGTCGCAACCGGCCGGGCTGGCACCATCGTGGCGCAGATCGATCCGCGCCCGCGCGCTCAGCAGGTAGACCAGCTGATCGCCGTCATCGACGAAACTGAACAGCAGCCCTTGACGACCGGCATAGGCCAACGGTGGTTCGCGCCCGTCGATGCGAACGCCATCGGTGCGCCGGAACACCTGGAAGCGATCGCCGATCCGCACGGCGACGTGGGATCCCTGTTCGCTCAAGCGTAGCGCGAGTTC